>DATADQ010000046.1:0-5205 GCA_036258455.1 Nitrososphaeraceae archaeon
AGTTCTATAGATGAAAGTAACTGATTGGCAAAGCTCATGTCCATTACCTCAGAGGGATGACCTTCAGCAGCGACCAGATTTACTAATCTTCCTTCTCCAATGAGATATAGTTTAGTTCCTTTCTTAAATTCGTACTCTGTCGTGTTCTCATTAACTTGTTTTACCAATATAGAGTTTGATTTTAGTGCATCAAGAGAAATCTCCACATTGAAGTGTCCTGCGTTAGCCAGAATGCTTCCATTTTTCATTTGCAAAAAATGTTCCTCTCTTATTACATCCTTGCAACCTGTTGTAGTGATAAATAAGTCGCCTGTCATAGCCGCAGACGCCATAGGAAGAACAGAGTACCCATCCAATTTTGCTTTCAATGCTGCAATAGGATCAATTTCTGTTATTATGACATTCGCACCGAGTCCCGCAGCTCTTCTTGCAACTCCTTTTCCGACATGTCCATATCCTGACACTACGACATTCTTCCCTGAAATTAAAATATTGGTAGCCCTGATTATACCGTCTAGAGCTGACTGACCTGTACCATAAACATTATCAAAATCATGCTTTGTCTCGGCATCATTCACAGCCATTATCGGATATTTTAGCTTACCATTCTTTTCCATCGCACGTAATCTAATCACTCCAGTTGTAGTTTCTTCTGTTCCACCATAAACTTCTGATAGATTTCCACTCGAATTATGCATTTCGATAGTCAGGTCGGCTCCATCATCAATTGTAACATTAGGTCTTATTGACATTGTTGAATGAATATCATCATAATACTGTTCATTTGAAACACCTCTACTTGCAAATATCGATATTCCTTCATTAACGAGTGCAGAGGCGACATCGTCCTGTGTACTCAAAGGATTACAACCACACCAAGCTAAATCAGCTCCTAAATCACGTAATGTACGAATTAACACACCAGTTTCTTTTGTAACGTGCAAACAACCGGCAATCTTAACCCCCTTTAGGGGACTATCATCTTTAAATTTTTTTTTAAGATTAGATAATACCGGCATATGGATTTGAGCCCAATCAATCTTTTTCTTTCCTTCTTCAGCTAAATTAAGGTCTTTGATTCGGTATTTCATTCATCTCTGTGATATATATGAGACATATTATTCTTCACCTTAAATTAGATTTTTCCAGGAGTTTCATTCAGATTTACTTGCTACATTGCAAATGATTCCACCATTTTACGTGTAATGCGAGATTAGTCTAGGCCATGCGTAATCCTCGAGGAGGGGCTACGTCCAAACTAATATCATAATAAATATATGAAATAATTTATCGAGATTATCATGAGAAAGCTTCAGATTGCGGTTATAGGATACAACCAAGATAAATCAAATGAGAAAATAAACAAAATAGCATATGAGGTTGGAATTGAAATAGCTAAAAAAGGTGCTATACTAATTTGTGGTGGTCTTGGGGGTGTCATGGAACATGCTTGTAAAGGAGCAAAAGAGCATGGAGGTTTGACAGTAGGAATCATTCCTCAAGAGGAAGTTCACTTTGCAAATAAGTTTTGTGACGTGGTAATTGCAACAGGAATAGGCTATGCCCGAGACTTTGTTGTTTCGACATCGGCAGATGGGATTATAGCTGTTGGTGGGGGTGTAGGAACTTTAATAGAGCTATGTGTTGGATATATGTTAAAAAAAATATTAGTAACAATACCCAGTAGTGGAGGTACTGCTGAAAATTTTGGTGGAAGATATCTTGATGACAGGAAGAGAGTGTTTATACAAACTTCACAAAACGCATATTCTGCTGTTAAAGTAATATCAGACTATTTTGGATCAAAACAGTAGCAACACCCATAAGCACTAAAAATGGAAACAAAGATAGAATTACGTTGAAAATGACTTTAAGTAAGGATCAGGGGCGTAGAATGATCCATTTCTTTCCTGCAACTGAGTCAGCGTATTTATGATTTTATCATAACCAAACTCTTTTCCAATCTCGAACAGATCTTTTCTAATACCCATTCCAAGTTTCAGAGCTAATTCGACGTCCTCTTTTGTGCACACCTTATTGGAAATAAGCCATGCAGCATTATTTAGAGCAACTGCTAGAATCCTAATTGGATCATAATGTCTGGCTTCCTCTTCAGAAAGTGGTATCCTTTCATAATTCTTGTCACCATAGGAATAGAATCCGTCTCCTGATTTTTTGCCGTATTTTCCTAATGAAAAGAGCTGTTCTATTTTAGGATGGGGATTTACTACTTTCTTGTCACGAGAGTACATCTCCACAGTTGCTTTGTGGATGACATCAAGACCAGTATAGTCTGCCAATTCAAATATACCCATTGGTAGGAACATTTTGAATTTCACAGACGAATCAATTTGTGTCATACTTTTACCGTCACTTTCCAAACAGTATGCTGCCTCGTGGACTAACGGAATAAAGATTCTATTTACAATAAATCCAGGAACATCCTTGTTGCATAAAATAGGATCTTTACCTAGAGATTTTACAAAATCGATTCCAATGTCAACAATTGATTTTTCAGTCCTTGCTCCCGGTATCACCTCGACTAATTTCATCAATTGTGGTGGATTAAAGAAGTGTAATCCTATAAATCTGTCCGGTCTACTAGATAGTTGGGATATTTCACTAATTGGTAAAGTGCTTGTATTAGATGAATAAATTGTACTTTGTTGAGCAAATTGATCCACCTCGGAATAAACTTTTTTCTTGAGATTGAGATCTTCTGGAACTGCTTCAATAAGCAAGTCAGCGTCAACTAACGCATTTTTCAGGTCAACAATTGGTTTTATTCTGCCGTAAATTTTATCTGATTCTTGCTTGTTTATCTTATTTTTTTCAACCAGTTTATCTAAGGACCATCTTATTTTATTCATAGCATTGTCCAAGAATCTTTCCTCTATGTCTCGCAAAATCACTTTAAATCCATACGTTGCAGAAACCTGTGCTATACCATGACCCATTATTCCGGAACCCAAAACTGTGATATTATTTATCTTTGGCAACGATAGTATTCCAAAATTCATGATTTTTAATGTTACGATTCTCATTTAAAATGATAATAAATTAGATCCTCGAAACTGTTTTATTGATAATAATTCATGAATAAATTATAGTTGATACGCGGGTTTGCACTTTTATTAAATCAGGATGATCCAAGAAAATGCACTGCCTTGAAGTTGATCAAATTTGGCATTATTATACCTACCAGAGCCATACAACATAATATGTTAGTCTTAAATCCTTTTGCAAGTGAAGTTATTTGCAAAACTGATAAGATTTTGGTCGATTCCGTATGTGTTATTGACTGTTCTTGGAATAAAGCCTATCCAGTCTTGACAAATTACAAATATTTGAAGAAAGGAATTCCCAGGAGAGTTCCTGCTTTGCTGGCAGGAAATCCAGTAAACTACTCAATGCTTGGTAGACTATCAAGCGTTGAATCTCTGTCAGCCTGTTATTTCGTACTTGGAGAAAAAAAATTTGCGTACGGTTTACTAAATAAATTCAAGTGGGGCCATACATTTTTAGAATTAAATCATGATGCTTTAGAGGAGTACTCAGCCGCAGACAATAGAAAAGAAGTACTGAAAATTGAATCAGAATATTTTGGTAACAAAATTTTGGAAGATAATGGTTAATCTTGAATTGTCATTGTGAATTGTTCTGTTTTCATTACTAGTCATATAGTACGGTTTCTATACTTAGTATATCTTGATTTGAAACGCAGTAATCTTAAAAATGTTTCAAATGTAAAATTAAGCTGTTCTATTATTTACACGATAGCAACCATTCTATTATTCTATCTAAACTGTCACTAATTATTGTAACTTTTATTGGTCCAAGAGGTGACTCCTCATAGTGTTCAGCCAATGATATCACACCGCTATAGGCTGCTTGCTTATTCAACAAGAACCAGGTGCGATTGCCTTTTCTATTCCATTCCAAGAGTTTCCTTAAAACAGCTGAGGAGGATTTTGACAGTACGCCAACTCGGATATGGTGTAATGAAAGAATCCCTGTACAAGTAGCCTCCAAACGTCCATCTTTTATAACGGGTTGACATCCATTAGCAACGTTTAGTAGACATTTTTTTACCTTTTCTAAATCTTCAGATGGATTAAGAACTGTTTCTACCTTTAATTCAACATTCTCATCTTGAAGATCAGCGATCTTTCCTGACAATTAACATCACACTATTCTGATCCTTTTCCACATCCTTGAATCCACTTTTGGACTGTAATAAAACTGCGTTCGCACAGTTCCGATATTGAAATTTCATTGTTTGAGATAGTTTCATCAGCTAAGGCTATGGCATTGCTTATTCCTACCTCCATCTCAACCTTATCCCGTTTGTCAAATTCATATATATTAGAGGGTACGTCAGAACGTCCTCTTTCACTAACATGGGTATATCTTGTAAATGTTGAACCGTGAATAGCTAACAATTTGACCGTACCTATCCGTCTGAGAACATCTACTTCTGCCATGCTCCTTATTCCATCTACTACCACAACGTCCAACTGTTTGTCCTCTTTTTTCATTAATTTGATTTTGTTGACGATCAGATGTGCAACAGCTTCGGGTCCGTTCCTCTTTCGAAGCCTTAACATCAATTTTGCAAGATTTTCGCTTGTAGGTTCTAATCCATCGTTCTCTGCAGCTTCTCTAACTACATCACCCATTATCAAAAGTGGAATACCTTTCTGTGATAGATAGTTGGCGACCGTAGTCTTACCAGCTCCAGGCATGCCAGTTAGAGCTACAATTAGAATACCCTTTAACATGATAAAATCAAGTTACGATGATATTTTTCAATAACTAATGTATTAAGTTTAGCAAATTTTTGGCCGCCAACTGTATATCTTCTCCTTTGATTGTTTTTCTTCCAGCGTGGCCGCTTAAATCTACTGCCTGATCAGAAATCTTAGTAGCGATTTCTTCAAGTATCCTTCTTAGTTGGTCTGCTGCTTCCTCACTTACTCTCTCTCCTCCAGATTTCTTAATGATTCTGTACATACCGGCAAGGCCTAGTTCTGGATATTCTGTCATTTTTCATCAAGTATTCGTATGTTGCCTAAAAGCATTATGTCAAAAAAATGAGAGTTTAAAATAAATTAAGTTATGGGCACATGTGATTTAATTAATAGTTCTCATCTTGGACGTTGTGCAAGAATACCAATCCAAAAACTAGATGAAAACAGCCAAGTA
>DATADQ010000047.1:0-1544 GCA_036258455.1 Nitrososphaeraceae archaeon
TTCTGAGTCAGAAGACAACGAAACGGGAAACATTGTAGGTCTGCCCGGCAAATGCTTAGGCTCAGCATTATGTCCGGACTAGTATGTATTTAAGGAACTGAAATTATCCCTACGAAGAGTACTAAATAAAATGTGCAGCAGATCACATAGCCAAGATACAAATTAAAGAATATTTAATAGGTTACTTATACCAAATTAAAGATCTTCGCATAATCTGCTAAAACTATGTAATGGTAACGTTCTACCTTAGACTAAATTAGAGTAGTACGGTAACCTGATATTTTCTGCTTTATTACTGTTATTATTGATGGATATGTGTTTTCATTTCATTTCATTAAGTTTTAAATGATGTAATACTTGTATAAAAAGCATTGTTGAATCTCTGCTGTCAATTATCTAGATATCTAAAACTGGTAAAGGCGTATTCCCTGTTGCGATTCAGCTGAGTTAATCATAGTTGTGTCAAAGTTAAATAATAGGCAAGCTGAATGAAAATGTTGCACCAATACCTGTTGAGTTATTTTCAGCCCATATTCTTCCTCCGTGTGCCTCTATAATGCCTTTTGAAATAAAAAGTCCCAGTCCTGTACCGTGATCGGATGAGGTAACAAACTTTGAGAAAAGCTTTGGCAATATTTTTGGAGAAATACCAGTGCCTGTATCTGTTATAGTAACAATTGCTTCCTTATCATGGTTATTAGAACTATAATTCACGCCAGCATTTATAGTCACTGTTCCATTTTTAGTAAACTTTATTGCATTATTCAGCAAATTGGAAAGTACCTGATAAATTCTGTCTCTATCTACATAGATAGTAATTGGTTCATTCGGCTGGAAAAATATTTTAACATTCTTTTTGTCCCCATTATCATAACCATTTTCAATATCATTTATCACAGTCTTAATTTTCTCATTGAGATCAATTGTAGATTTGGAAAGCCTCAATAAACTGCTCTCAATCTTCGAAACATCTAAAATCTCACTAGACAGCCTTTGAAGCCTTTTTGCATTTCTCATAATAACATCAAGGAGTTTGGACTGATGTGAGTCGGATATGTAATCGCGTAAAACATCAGTAAGTCCAAGGATAGGTTGGATGGGAGTACGCAGTTCATGAGCAGCCATATTTATAAACTCTTTCTGTATCTTGTCATGTTGCCTCAATTGTTCATTAACATTCTCTAATGAAAGGTTGGATGTTTTTAGCTTCTTGGATACGATACCTAATTGGAGATTTGACTTGTTCAGGGCATTAGTTCTTTTGATAACCTCTTTTTCCATTGTATTGTACCATTTAAGTAGAAATATTATCAGCACCCCAACAGATGCAAAAACCGCTATTAGTAATGAATAACTCTTTAATCTTTCTGTGAATAATGTATCCGATATCTTCGAAAATATTTCCTTAGTTGGTGTTACTATTTGAAGAAAATATATCGGCTCGTTCTGTACCAAAATGGGTTCTCCAGTATTCACCCTTTCTGACCGTCCATAATCATATATAGCATAAGCAGACTTCCCTTTGAGAAGAGTTCGCGTATGGT
>DATADQ010000048.1:0-22327 GCA_036258455.1 Nitrososphaeraceae archaeon
TATTGCTAAATTTAGTGTCTTGTTAAATAATATAAATTACCAATCATTTGCTAGACTCAGCATGGAAAAGTATACAATCATAATTATCTCTTTTCTATTCGTAACCGGCACTATATTAATTCCTAACTTGCAACAAGTGGCTGCTGACGGTATATTTGAAGAAAATCTACCTCCAGCTACTGTAGGGGATAGACAGGCAAGCCTTTATACAAAAATTAGTCCACCTATATTGACATCTGATACGAAGCAAAATGCCTTCTTTCAATTAAGATTATTTGATTCAAAGACGGGAAATAATATAACTAATGTTAATTATTTTCTAACTATTAACAAAGGAGACAAATTACTAATGCGTGAATTGTTTTACTCAAAAGATGGACCGTTAACCCTAAAATTCCAACCAAATCAAGGCCCTATTACAGTTTATGGAAGTACAGAACCTTTTTTGGGTGGATGGACAAGTGAAACTGGGCAAATCACAGTATCAGGCCCTGTACTCACTGAAGGAGGGCTGTATCATTTTGCAGTAGAAATTTTCGGAATTGACAACGTTAGAAACATTTTCAAGCCTGAAAATGCCCCAAGGTTTGATTCTTACCTTAGTATTGGAGATGTATATGCAACCAATCTAACCTATGGAAATAAAAACTATAACAGCACATTAATCTCATATTATGATAAAGTCAAGAATTTCACTTTTGAACCCGAAGAGCTCAAAGCAGAATGGTCGATGCCCTTTGATTATAATCTTTCAAGAATAACATCTCAGAATATTTTTGTTCACGAAGAAATCAAGATTCCAAAATCATTCAGTGAGTTCTCAAATTCCTCGATATTTAATGGTACTGTTAATGGACAACGATTAGCAGGAAGATCACTTGCGATAGATCCATTTACCTCCGAAAAAGCATTAATAATTCATTTTCTCCTGAACAAAAATGATATAATCAAACTAGCTGCAAATAATCAAGCTTTAGCAACTAGTAATGGTTCAATGAAATTTACAATTCAGCCACTAGCAAATCAATCCCAAAAAACTTCTACCGATATGGTAACAGATACGGGAGGAATACATATAGCCTTATTGTGGAATCCAAATCCACCCGTAATAGGAGAAAATACTCTGAATATTAATTTCAGTGATGCCCTAAGTGGTAATCGATTAAACGCTGATGTAAATTACGATTTATCGATCAGAACCAGTAATGGAGAAGAAATACTGAGAAATAATAATATAACAGCAATAAATGGAATTTCAAATCAGACCCTATCATTGCCTTCTAAAGGAGTATTTAATTTAGAAGTGAAAGTAAATTCATTAAAACTCCTTAACCAAACTAGCTTGGATACGACCCGAAATGGTATTGCGAGAGGTTTTGTCGTAATACCATGACGATAATTAGCGATTCAACATTTGGAATAACGCGAAAATAGAGGAGTTAGTAACGATTCTAGATATTGGAATAAGTTAGTACTTTTCCATTATACCAGAGAACCATAGAACATTATCTGTTTCTGGTAAGATCTGATTATTCATTGATCCTGGTTTTTTAGGCCTTTGTTTCTTTCAATATGGTCCAAAACTTCTTCATATTGCACATCAAACGGTTTGGTAGATATAGACAAGTGTTCAATTTTAGCAAAGGCCTTTACGATACTCTTTGCTGCAAGGGGTTGAGGTAATGATTTGTCAGAAATTTCGCCGTAAAATCCAACTGCTTCAATATTCCTGTCAGAAGCTATTCCTAAGATAAGACCATTAAACCACGTTATAGTTGTAAATTCAGAGCCCAAAGTGTCCACATCAGAACTATCAAGAATTTCTCTCAGTTGTGGTTTGGTTGTCACACCTACAACTCTTGGTTCTCCTGTGAGCATTTCGTTTAATGATCCACCTGCGGTATATAGTCTTTTTACGACACCAATCGACAAACAAAAATCAAGAAAGATGTTACACAAATCGAGAAGTTCTTTATGGTCTTCAGGCTGGACATCACCAGTAAGAATTAATAGTTTTTCTCTTTCTGAAAAATAAATCTTGTAAATATCCTTTGCTGATTCTATAATACCATTTTTAACATTAACCCATGGTTTGGGGTTAGAAATTATATTTGCAAGATGTACAGTTTCTAAATTGCTGGCCAAAAATGAAGATACTAATCCACCAACCCTACCCATATCAGGAAGAGAAGCAAATACTGTAAAAGAATCTACTTTCTTTTTTGCGAAAATTTCTATCTTTAACATTTTTGCACGTATTTTCCATCAAGCGAGTCCAGATATAGAATTGAAGACTGATTCAAAAGACAAGACTTTAGAGTTTGTCTTCTTCTTCTACTAGTTTATCTATAGGTTCTCCTCCAGGCAGTGGTGCATTCTTATCAACCTTATATTTGAAAAGTTCATCCCAATCCATTCCTAATATAACGTTTCTTCCAATAGCAATGATTTTAGATTTAGGAACGTCAAATCTGTAATCACGTTCACCGAAGACGACAATCTTGTCATCAGTTTCCTTCATTACATGTCCTACATGATCTTCATTTGCTATCCTGACTCCCTTATTGAAGAGAGTCTTTGCATATTCTTTCATATAAGTGGCGAAGTCAGTAGTATCATCTTTCCCCCACGGGTCCACATATTTACTTGTAGGAAGTGGGGCATTTCTGTCAACTGAATATTTCTTCGCAATTTCTTCAAACTTTAGTCCAACCAAGACATTTTTGCTAACTGTTTGGATTTCTGATAGCGGTATATCATATCTTTCCTTCCCATCCCCAAATACAACTAATTTATCATCTGTTTCTCGAACAACGTACCCAATGTGTGGAGCGTCTAGTGCAATTACTGCTCTATTGAAATATTTTCCTGATGTCATATATCATTTTCAATATCAATTATGATATATATTAATAAATAGATTAAAAGACGGATTTACCTCTGTTGTCTTCTTAAGGTAATTTGAGCGGTGTAATTCGATTTTTCTATTCTGTTTTATTAAGATCACAAAGATTTCTTAATGACTTTGTGGTATTGAAGACATTTTCATCTTATTAAAATGAATAAACGCTAATATATCCAAAATGTTGTCATTAAATATAATAAGAAAACAATTGAGCGTTCCTATAACGTCTCTTAAAAAGAAAAAGAAGGATGGTCTAGCATACGATGAATTAACTTTAGAAAAATTAATGCGATATTATGGATTTGAAAAAAGAGAAGAATTGCTAGACTTCTTGAAAACGCAGTGTATACAGGATTAGTAATTAGTCTTTTTTATTCAAGTCCATTTTTTCATTATATTTTTTTGAAAAATTTAAGTGCGATTAGATATTTTAATATTGTATGGGGAAAGCAAAAGTAAAAAGATCCGCACATTATGATGATGAAACGTTAGAAAAGATGAAAAGATATTATAAAATTGATGATCATGACGAACTTTTGCGATTCATAAAGACTCATGGATTGAAGAATTATGATTTTGAAATAGATAATTCATGATAGATGATAATAGCGCTGGAATTAGATATTGAATATTAGGTAGTGTAATTTTTGTATTTTTCTCATATCCTAGCACAATTGGACTCGGGCTTTTTAATTCAAGATTTTGCAGTGGTTATGATTGTAGCAGCTGTTATGGTTTTTGTTACGCACAAATTGAAACAACCAATGGTAATTGGATATATTTTGGCGGGTATGGTAATTGGTCCTTTTACTCCTCCATTTAGTTTAATACATGAAGTAGGTACGATCAATACACTAGCTGAGCTAGGAATAATCATACTTTTGTTTGTAATTGGAACTGACTTTCCTATCACCAAACTAAGATCCGTTGGAAGAATTTCAATGATTGTGGGTATTGCAGAATCACTTGGAACTCTATTAATCACATTCTTCGTGGGACAAACTCTTGGATTTTCACAATTTGACTCAATGTTTTTGGCGCTTGCCATGTCAGTTACTAGTACCGTAGTTACAGTAAAGGTACTAGAAGAACTAAACATGATCAATGACAAATCAAGTGTATTAATAATGGGGATATTAATTGTAGAAGATGTTATTGTCATTACCATGCTAGGTATTCTTCAATCGCTAGCTTTGACAGCAGATGTGTCATTTGTTCAAGTACTGTTATCGGTAGGAATAGTTGTGGGTTTCATAGCAGCAATTCTAATCTTGGGTTCAAGATATTTGACACCACTGATAGACATGCTGGCTAGAAAAACTGATTATTCTGTATTGATAATAGTTATACTAGGTCTGGCGTTTGGCTTATCTTTTGTTGCCATTGAACTTGGATTGTCACCGGTAATAGGAGCGTTCCTGGCTGGTGTACTTGTAGCAGAATCAAATAGTGCCGGAATAGCTCGTGTCATAACTATTCCCCTAAGAGATGTATTTGCAGCATTATTTTTCGTATCAGTAGGTGCTCTTGTGGATGTGTCAAAAATTCCACTGTTTATCATTCCAGCTCTAATACTTATTGTGACATCATTTATGGTAAAAATGATGATTGTCATACCAGTTCTAATTAGAGCAGGGTATGATACAACTACAGCTGTTAGAACGGGCCTTGGACTATCATCGGCAAGGGGAGAGATGTCACTTATAGTAGGAAAAGGAGGTCAGGACGTAGGTGCTGTCTCTTCATATGTTCTTCCTATCCTAGGGGTTGTTACAATTGTTACCACTTTTGTTACCCCATATATATTAAAATTAGGGACTAAACTAAACATATCATCTGCTCCAAGCAAAGACAAGAAATAGAAGATAAATTACATCGTGTGGCATGAATTTATGATCAACGTTGCTACAATATATTAAAGTGAAGATGCCTTAAGATTGATTTTGGATACCAGTAATTCTTATGGAATGTTCATTTGGGGGAATAAAAATATTAGTAATCAGTGTCTTGCCATTTTTTGTAATTTCTGGATTCTTTAGTCCTAAATTATCTAAGTATATTGTTATATTGTGATTATTATCTAATTGTGGTATCTTAAAAGTAACGATACCTCCTAAGGGATTATAATGGTCGGCAATAAATAATATGCTATCGGTTGATTCATCATAACTGAAATTACTTATCTTCGCAACGCTCTCCAACCCGTATGGTAGAAACTTTCCATTACCTAAATCAAGAGTGTTAATTGGAGCGTTTGGATCAAATCCAGCACAACTGAAATAATTTGCATCCTTTAGTATGGAGTAGTCTGGTTTGGCTGAAAACGATTTTACCTCTCCTGGTTTTAGTACAGGTATAATGTTAGATTTGATAGAATCTATTTGCGTTCCATTCTTGTCATGAACTGATGCATACACACTTATATTCTGCAACACTACATGCCCTGTATTGTTTAGTGTTCCAACCAATTCCCTGTTTTGGCCTACTGGAAAATTAGAATAATTTTGGACTATGACATTATAAAAAGGCTCGTTTATCTTATCTATCTGTAATATGTACGGTTTACCTACGACATCATAGTCCCCACTTATTTCAAATTTAAAAGGCGATTCCTTTCCTGGATAAATAATTTTACTAAATGTGGGATGACGGTAGATAGAATTTGAACCATCAATTTTATTTTGGACATTTAGTCCTACGGTCACCTGTTCAGATGTTGTTCCATAATTTGTCACAACACCTATGACATTCAATTTACCACTAGAATCGACAAAGGAAGATCCTGAGGAAATTTTGATATCTTCTCCATAAACTGGATTAAAGTTAAAATGGACAATAAACAGTGTAAATAAAAAAGTAATCAGAATAGGTATGATTTGATTCACAATAACATATTTTGGAAAGGAAAATAAAAATCATTGTGAATTAGAACAAGGATACATCAAGCATAAAATAAAATCAGATCTAGATTTTCTCCCTTGATATTTTGTCAAATGGCATCATTACTTTTGGTAGATATTCTATCAAATCACTGGCTACCATATGAAGTCCAACTTGTTCAGATGCGATATAAGCAGCCAATCCATTGAAATAAACTGCTAAGGCAGATGCATCAAAAGGAGAATCTATCTTTGAATAAAGAGCGGCCACAAGTCCTGCAAGTACATCACCTGTTCCTCCAACAGTCATTGCAGGAGTACTCCTTTTTATTGTTGCAACTTTGCCACTCTGGTCAGCTATCACATTTAACCATCCCTTTAGAATTATAGTAATTTTATACCTAGATGCGATTCTTGAAACACTTGATACAATATCCTTCTCGTTGATCCCCACATCTTCATCAAAAATTCTTTTGAATTCACCAGCATGGGGAGTAATAATGGTATCAGTTTCTGTAATTTCTGTAATCACTCTTGGAATTAGTGCTGAAGCATCAAGTACAAGTCTTGTTCCGTTTTCCTTTAGTTTTTTGAGAAGTGAATTTAACGCTTCGGCCTTGGATATCGTCATTCCCATACCGATAGTTGCAGCATGCGGCATCTTTGGAATACTCTTAATCAATCGATTTGCAGATCCAATTGTAAGTGAATTATCGGTCATGGGCAATGCAATGATATTTGGGGAGTATGACCTTATTGCGTTAATAATAATTCTAGGTACCGCGGTATAAACCAAGTCAGCACCAGCACGGAGTGCAGTTAATGACGCTAGTAGTGGAGCGCCATGATACAAACCACTACCGCCTATGACAAGCACTATTCCATTATCACCCTTCTTAGAATTTTGGTAGCGAGCCTTTACATGATTTTTTACGTAATCTTGTGTTATGGAAATTAATTCCGTCAATGTTTACTATGTTATGTTACACCTTTGCCAAAAACCTTCCTAAAAAAGGCTGGACCTAATGTCCAAGACCCGCAATAGATTTACTGTTCTCATTCAACTATGTTAAAATCACCATAGAAAAAATCGAGTTTGCAATAATAAAGAAACGTGGCTGGATACTGGAGTGGTTTTTTTAGGGTTCTCTGGTGAGTCTAATATTCACTTCAAGTTCTGTCCCCCTTATATTACATAGGGAAATTATTCAATAAATTGAAACCATCTCTTACTTTTCTTTTGAAGAGATCCTACAATCGGAATGCTATGTCCACATTGTTTGCAACAATTTTTCTGATCCAGATTCCATCCTTCAATATTAAACCCATATCTTTGAATCACCAAGTAACCGCACTCAGGACAGTAAGTGTTTTCCAACTTGTGCCCCGGTACGTTGCCAATGTAAACATATTCCAATCCAGCCTGTTTCGCTATTTCATAATGCTTTTCCAGAGTTAATACAGGAGTTGAATCAAACTCCATCATCTTATAATCAGGGTGAAATCGTAAAAAATGAACAGGAGTATCGGGTCCCAGCTCGTCATAAACAAAATTGCATAGGTTTCGTGCAGAATCCAAATTGTCACCAACTTGAGGAACTATAAGATCAGTTATCTCAATATGGATATTAGTTTTTGATTTTATTTCCTTTAGAGTTGAAAATATTGGTTCTGAATTAGGAATTCCTATGTAACGTCTTACAAATTCCTGATTTCCGCTACCTTTAAAATCTACCGTTATACAATCCAAAAATTTTGACATCATATTAACAGATTCTGGTGTATCGTATCCGTTAGATACGAAAATGTTGAAAATTCCTTTTTTATGTGCTTCAATTCCACAATCTTTTGCAAAGTCCATAAAAATTGATGGTTCATTGTATGTATAGGCGATACCTTGTGTTCCATAGAATTGTGCCTTGTCTACTACTTCTGATGGAGTCATTTCGGTTCCTTCTATTTTTCTTCTCTGTGAGATGTCATAATTTTGACAATATTTACAGAGCCAATTACAGCCAGTTGTAGCAATTGAGTATATTGAAGATCCAGGCATGTAATGAATTACAGGCTTCTTTTCAATTGGATCAATATGCCCTGCAATTACTTTTCCATATACATACAACCATAATTTATTATTATTAACACCTCTAATTCCACAAAGACCTATTTTTCCTTCTGGAATTTCACATTTCCTGGCGCATGCAGTACATCGGATTCTACCATTTTGAAGCTCAGAGAATAATTCTGCTTCTTTACCAATAATTTCTACAGACGCCATAGTTATTATATAAGACGAAGAACTTTATAAATCAGACTAGAACAGTTGTGAGCCTATATTTTAGGAGCATTCAGGTGTACAGTACAAAATTCCATTACGCATAGATTGTTTTGCTTTTATTCTCTGCAGCTTCATTTATGAAATCATAATGTTTCTTTCAGAATCTTCATTATGACGCTACCTCCAGATAAACTGATGAATATTTCAACATAAGTTTTATATGAAGAAAATAATCCAATTTTCTATCGCTCCGATGGTGTAGGCCGGTTAAGCATTTCGCCCTCTCGAGGCGACGATCCCGGGTTCAAATCCCGGTCGGAGCATTCAAACTTCAAGATTCTGTAGTCCGGTAAAATCTCTTCATCTACACTTGATTTTTAGTCAAGAGTTATAGGGGGACTACCAATATCATCATTATCTTGTAGTAAAAATAATCAACAAGGAACAATATTATCCTTACCCATACACCAGTTTGGCATCTTCATATGAACTGAACTAAGAAGGGCTTTGTACTAACTCTTTTTTTTCCTGACTGTTATCAAATGACCTTCTTTAATATGATAATAGTAGTGGAGTTTAGATAATTCATTAATGCTATCTTCGGAGAAATATTCATCGTTGTATCGAGCTAAAACTATTTTGCAATCTTGACAGTAGATCTCTTTAAATGGCACTCCTTACATTGACTTTTTCGGACGTTATTTATTTAACTATTTTCTTTCTTTAAGTGTGACAGTTGTTTCTTGTTTTTTGTTCTCATTAAATTTCATATTAGTGAGCTTGTAATAAATTACTTCACCACGTCTTTCTACGACTGCGGCTATCGCATTTTTTCCCATTGTTTCTATTTCACGTACATTTTTTGAAAGCTCTCCGACTTTTACATTAATCCCTTCGTTAATGCAAAAGACCACGTATTTTGCACGCTGCTTTTCATACGCTCCTCTTTCATATACTCTAAAATCTGCACCAAATCCAAATCCCTCCTTTACAACGTACCCTCTACTTCTTAAGTCTCTATAGACTAGAAATTTTGTAACTATCTCCTTATCGTACTTTAATACGTGTTTCAGTAGACTGCTAAAGTCAGCTACATTGCCATTGGTTATGACCAGTTTATCGAGATAGAGCAGATAGAGTGCCTCATAAGTTTCCAAGAAGTAACTATTGTTTTCTTTGTCACCGTATCCTTTATTGCGAAGCTGATCTTGAGATCTTAAATCACCTATCTTTATCAAGCATTTTCTAGTCAGAACCCCTTCAATTATGTTTTGGAATTCACTATCCTGATCCGCTTCTCGAGACATAACGATTAAATCACTCTGAAAGAGGGATTTAAGTATTAAATTAAATGATGGGTTATGAAAGGCGTCAATTACAGAGAAACTAAGGGAATGCCATATGTGAGGAGAGAGTATATCTCAGGAAAACCTCAGCTAAAAATTGCAAGGTTCTCTTCAGGGCAATCGAAAGTAGATTATGATTACAAACTTGAATTAATTGTTAGTGAAAAAATCCAGATTAGACACAATGCACTAGAAGCAGCTAGGCTGGCGGCAAACAAGACGATGTCTCAAGCAGGAGACATGAGTTTTTTTTCTAGACTTACAGTTTATCCTCATTTGGTGCTACGTGAAAATAAGATGATTGCAACTGCCGGGGCAGATAGATTACAGGAAGGGATGAGGAGAGCATTTGGTAAGGCTACGGGTCTTGCTGCCAGGGTCCGGCCAGAACAATCAATATTTGAGGCATATGTCTCAAAGGCAAACTTAGAACTGGCAAAGCTCGGTTTTAAGGTTGCATCAAGCAAATTAGGCTGTCCAACAACCGTTAAAATTACTTCATTAAAAAATAACGACATAGAGGATAACTAATATTAAGTTTAAATCGCGTTTTACTGGTTGTGCGTCAATTATGTTTTGTAATTTGTTAATGTATCGTTGATGTTATCGTCAATGAAGGAATTATAGTCCTCTGTTATTTTTATATGTTCAAAGACTATGTCGGGTTGAAAATTTTATTATGAAAATCTGATCAAGCGATTACCAAATTTGGTAAATGCTTACAAGCTAATCAAAAGATTATTGTAGATGTAAAGAACGAAACACGAAAAATTGTTCCTCAAGAAGCATCTTTTAATACATTAAAGTACATACGGTTTGATGAATGCATCAAACTTCTTTATTTCAGAGACTGTTTTGAATTTGAGTACCTAACTTACAATCCATTATCATTATGTACATTTTGAATATTTCAAAAACCTATCCTTTGAATGTAGAGCAAATACTAAAAGGGAAAAGAAATTATATCCTTTAAGGGAAGAAATAATATGGCAAGTATGAAAAAAGACTTTATTGTTGCACGCATAGAAGCTGCACAGGATGGAAGTCCTTACGTTTACGTTGGTTTTAGTGATCCTAATGATTACAAGAGCGATAAACCTATGAATCCATTTGGCTCTAATGTTATGGCATTTTCGTCTCCAGAAGACATGATGAAAAATCTTCCAAAAGCTATGGGAAATATCTCTAGAATGATGACAGGTGCAGGTGGGAGTGATTCACCAACATTCAAAATTAGTGTAAGGGAGTATGAAGACATTGGGATAAGAGTAGGAGATAAAGTTACAATAGAAATCCGAAAATCGGATAACAATCTCTACACATAGTTTAACAATTAAAAAATTTACTATAACTCAATGATGCTGTGATTAAAGTAGGAGAAAAGTTTATCCTACTAGCGCATAGAATCCATATTTGGAAAAATAATTGCTTAGATCTATATCAGACCTTGACGATATTCAATATTACGGAAAGAAAGTCTTAGTCAGAGTAGACTTTAACGTAACTATTAACAATGGTTCAGTTACGGAAGACTATCGAATTAGAAGCGCAATTCCCACAATTGAATATCTTGTAAAAAGAGGAGCTAAAGTCATTTTGGCTTCTCACTTGGGTAGGCCTAAATTCCGTGATCACAATAATTCACTTGCACCTGTGGCCGTAAGATTGAAAGAGATAATCAATAGAAAAGTCGACTTTATCGATGATTGCATTGGTACAGAAGTACATACAAAGATAGAAAAGCTTAATTATGGAAGTATTTTGCTGTTAGAAAATTTAAGGTACTATTCCGAAGAGCAAAACAATGACCCTGAATTTTGTAGGTCTATTTCCTCGTTGGCAGATATTTATGTAAATGATGCTTTTAGCACGTCTCACAGAAAGCATGCTTCGACGTACGGGGCTGTAAAAAATTTTGAAATTCGTTTGTCAGGGTTTGGGTTAAAAAAGGAAATAGAATATCTTTCAATGATTAGATATAATCCTAGAAAGCCGTTTACGCTGGTGGTAGGAGGTTCAAAAATTAAGGACAAAATTGGTGCATTAGAAAATTTACTGCCAAAGGCGGACAAATTACTAGTTGGCGGTGCTGCGGCTTACACATTTCTTAAGGCAAAAGGATTTAAAATTGGTAATTCGTTATTTGATGAAGAGCATTTTGATTGGGTGAAAAAAGCCCTTTCCTCATTTGGTGAAAAGATTCTACTTCCAATCGATCATAGAGTCTCTTCTGAGGAAAAGTCATTTTCAAGTGTCACTGGTGACATACCGGATGGAATGTGTGGATTTGATATTGGTGATGAAACTTCTAGGATTTATTCTTCAGAAATTGGTGGGAACGGGTTTGGTACCATTTTTTGGAATGGACCTATGGGAATGTTTGAGGTTGTACAATTTGCAGGCGGTACCATGAGTGTTGCAAAGAGCATGGCTCTTGCTTTTTGGAGAGGGGCTATGACACTTGTCGGTGGTGGGGACACTATTGCTGCACTCAAAAAATCAGGCGTTTCAGAAAGTGAAGTGACACACTTATCGACTGGGGGTGGAGCAAGTTTGAGATTTTTGGCTGGGGATAAAATGCCTGGGATTGAAGTTCTTGAACAGGCTAATTAGGTCATGAAAGATGAACTTTTATTGAATTAAGGTATGATACCTCATCATTTTCTGCTCCAACCATGAGAGTATAGTCCCCGTTCTCAAGGTCGTCTGAAGGAGTAACCAAAAATGTAACATCCTTGGTTTCACCTGAATTCATGGAAAATGAATCTTGACTGAATGAAGAAGAGGAATTTCCAAAGTCACCTGTGCTTGTGAATGTGGAAGAAGCAATCATTTTAAGGTTGACATTGTCATTTGCAGATACACCAAGAGGTATTTCAATAGTTTCTCCTTTCTTGATATTCAATTCTGTAGAGCTTGTGTCCACCGCAAATGGTAGAGGTTTCGAACCATTCAACATGCCTAATTTATTTTCTGTCCATTCTGAAAACCACAATTGGTTATTTTTTCCTATCGAAAATTGAAGCGCATTAGAAATTCCGCAAGAAATTTCATTTGGAGTACACTGGGCCCACAAGCTATTTTGCGTTGGTATCCAATATTCAACTAGTGTTCCATCTGTAGTATTATATCTTGCAATCTTGTTGCCAATGTGCTCGTTGAACCAAAGATTCTCCTTTGCATCCATCTTGATCCAATAAGGCAGTGTGTAACCGAAT
The DNA here is from genome assembly GCA_036258455.1 of Nitrososphaeraceae archaeon. Taxonomy (GTDB): domain Archaea; phylum Thermoproteota; class Nitrososphaeria; order Nitrososphaerales; family Nitrososphaeraceae; genus TA-21. The sequence continues at coordinate 12,627 of DATADQ010000048.1, forward strand.
TCTTTTGAAATATTTGCAGATATCCTGGAAAGTGGTGAGGTACTAAATTCTGTAACCTTGCCATTTGTTGCATTAACCATAAAAAATATACTGGTTCCATGATCAGTAATCCACGGATTTCCCTTTTTATCTATAGCAATTCCTACTGGCGAATCAAGGTGTGCTGGCAAATCAAAGGGAGTGAATTTTCTGGAAGTTAAATCAAACTTAAATACCTGACCTTTAACTCCAAACGCAAGAGCCGAAATCCACAGCACATTACGATCCTTGTCTATCTCAATTGAGCCAGTACTTACTAGATCTGGGTCTATTCCTTTGAATGAAGACAACGGAAGAGAAATATTTGAAAAACCTTTAGTGGAATTATTATTCAAATCTGAAACATTCCCAAACCAAAGCGATTTGGAGCGAATACCTGCAAAATAGATTTCATCGTTGTCCAATACTATGGAAACAGGATACGTAGTGCCAAAGCCTGAGGGACGTTCTGGGACGGGAAAGAAGCTAAAGCTATTATTATGTTGTTCATATCTCCAGATTCCATTTTGCTTTTCATCAGTAAACCAGATATTGCCTTTTGAGTCCATTTTAATATCCCATGTTTGTGAAATTTCAGTGGGCTTTGAACGACTGTCCCAAACAGGAATTGTAAATTCTTGACTTTTGTTATCATTAGTGTTGAACTTTCCAAGAATGCCTAATTTTGTGGATACATACCATATTGAGTCATTATCTGCTAGAATACCTAAGGGCATTTCGCACTTCTGTGGAAGCGAATATTCGGCAATGAAATAGTTGCTATGTAATGTCGAATTCATTCCACAAAATTGATTCTGAAATTGTAAAATAGCTTGGGTTTTTGAAGCATCCTGAAGTTGAGAAAATTGATCTGATTGGGCCAATAAATTATTAGTATCGCTGTATTTAAAACCTGCCGCAAGAAATACAAGTGTAATTGCAAGTATCATACAGAGTAACCCAGATTTGGCACTAACCTCAATTATTAACATGTTGTTAGCGATTTGAAATATTAATAAATCTAATAAGAGTTTTTTTATTCGCTTACGGATAAATAATTTAAATAATAAAAATAATTTTTTAGTAGTATGAAGTCGATTACGAAATATTTAACTTTTCATACTGAAAAGAGATTCAGATTAATAAATATAACATCGGAGATAGAAAAAATTGTACAGGAATCCAATGTTAACGAAGGTATTTGTTTAGTTAATTCCATGCATATTACATCAAGCATATTTATTAATGATGATGAGAGAGGTTTGCATCTCGATTTTGAAAAATGGCTTCAGAAACTAGCTCCTCATCTACCAACTGAACAGTACTTGCATAATGATACTGGAGAAGATAACGCCGATGCACATTTAAAACGTCAGATAATGGGTAGAGAAACAGTAGTTGCCATCACAGGCGGTAAGCTTGATTTTGGACCTTGGGAACAAATCTTTTATGGAGAATTTGATGGTTGTCGAAACAAGAAGGTTCTAGTAAAAGTCATAGGAGAGTAAATTTAAATCCAATAGAATTAAATTGGAAAAAATTGAAAATTAAAATTATTACAGACATGTTAATCACTAATGCAAAGTCGATTGATTTATTAGATCATTACTAGTTTTTGTATTTATGGAGTCATATCGGGTTGATAAAGATTCTTTAGGAGAGGTCAAAGTTCCCTCTAACGCATATTACGGACCATTCACAGTAAGGGCTTCGAACCAATACAAAGTAACAGGCCAGAAACCTCACGTAAACATGATAAAGGCATTTGCTATGATAAAACGTTCTGCAGCCCTTGCAAACAGAGACTTGAACATACTACCTTCAAACAAAGCTGATGCGATTGTAAAAGCATGTGACGAAATCCTCTCAGGACATTTAACGGATCAATTCATTGTTGATACAATTAATTCAGGTGCTGGAACTGCATTTAACATGAATGCAAATGAAGTAATTGCAAATAAAGCTCTTGAAATTAGCGGTCATAGAATTGGCGATTATTCCTTCATAAATCCTAATGATGATGTAAATATGTCACAGTCTAGTAACGATACTTTTCCTACAGCGATGCATATCGCAATATTAATGAATATGAGAGAAGTTGTAGATTCACTTAACTCACTTATATCTTCGCTCGAAAAAAAAACTCTGGAATTTAAAGATGTCATAAAAATTGGTCGAACGCATCTGATGGATGCGATACCTGTAACGCTTGGGGAGGAATTTAATGAATATGCTTTTTCCCTTAAAAGAGGTCTAAATAAAATCGTCGATGTATGTTCTGATTTAGAATATGTGGCGCTTGGAGGAACAGCGGTGGGTACTGGGGCTAACACACCTCCTGGATATGATAAGCAAGTAATCGAATACCTGTCTCGGATATCTGGATTAAGCTTAAAGCCTTCGCCAAACTATTTCCTTTCCTTACAAAGCAAATTTGAGATAACAATGTGTTCTTCAATATTGAGAAATATTGCTATAGAATTAATAAAAATGTCAAATGATATCAGGTTGATGGCCTCAGGTCCTATAGCAGGCTTATCAGAAATTACAATTCCTGCAGTACATGCCGGATCGTCTATAATGCCTGGTAAAGTAAATCCTTCACTTTCAGAATGTCTTAACATGATTTGTTTTATTATCATAGGAAATGATGTTTCGATTGCTCTTGCTGCTCAGGCAGGCCAATTTGAACTAAATGTAATGTTACCAGGAATGATAAAGGATATGTTGGAGTCAACAGATATGTTAAAAAATTTTCTACCAATTTATGCAAGAAATATGATAGATGGATTAAAAGCAAATGAGGAGAAACTTGCATCACTTGTGGAAAAGAGTCCCATATTGATCACTCTGCTCAATCCGCATATTGGATACCTTAAAGCATCAGAGATTTACAAAGAATCTATGACAACAAATAAAAGTATTAGAGAGTTGATTCTTGAAAAAGGACTAATGACAAAAGAAGAACTTGACAATGCCCTATCAAAGAAAAATATTCTTGGTTCAAAATAAGTTTCAAACAGGATTCAATGTGATATTGACTTGTTATCGTTCATCATATCGAACAATTACGAGATAGAGTGATACCAGTAGTCAACTTGATAGATAAAAGAACCATGATTACTATTTCCTTTGGAATATTGGTTACTATAGTTGTTTTTCTAAGTATTCAGGACTCTTTAAATCGTCCCTCAATATCCAGGCTGCCAATTTCTCCAGATGTAGCGATTTCAAGCGTATTAAGTACGTTCAATATATCAGAAAACCAGATAGACCGGTCTCCGCAATATGTTTATGTAATGTCTGACGGGACAGTGTATGAATCAAATCCGGAATTAAATAGCGTTGGAAAAATTATCGGCAGTACGGAACCGACCAATACTGGTGGAAGTCATTTTGCATGGGAAATTAATGATTTTCAAAGCAAGAAAAAGTATTATATTGATGCAGTAATTGCGGAATTAATTTCTAATTCTAGTTACAAGTAAATTTTTGTAGCAAGCAAATTATAAGACCTGTAATTTGGATATCTCATGCAGGTGGAGGGCAAAGTAATTATCTGCGATACCATAGATGATGTTGGAATCTCTATCTTAAAAAAAGCAGGATTAGTAGTCGATTACAAACCCGATATTGAATCTGATAAATTACTAACCTCCGTCAAAGATTGCGATGTGATAGTGGTAAGAAGCAGAACAAAAATAACAAAAGAGGTAATTGATGCTGCTACTAATGTTAAAATTATTGCAAGAGTAGGTGTTGGATTGGATAATATAGATACGAATTATGCTGAATCTAAGGGAATAAAGGTTTTGAATGCTGTTGAGGCAGCAATGAACGCAGTATCAGAACTTGTAATTGGTCATATGATAGCGCTGTCTAGAAATATTCCTAGAGCCAATGATGGTATCAAGATCGGTAAATGGTTAAAGAAAGAACTTGTTGGTAGCGAACTTAGAGGAAAATATTTGGGAATAGTTGGAGTAGGAAATATAGGTAGAAATGTAGGTAGATTAGCAAAATGTCTTCGTATGAACTTGATAGGATACGATATTTTTCCAATAAATCAAGATTACGTTAGAGAGGTAGGAATGATAAAAACAGATCTAAAGACACTATTGGAGAATTCAGACTTTGTAACATGTCATGTACCACTAACCCAAAAAACGAGACATCTCATAAATTCCGAGACATTATCATACATGAAGCCAACTGCTTTCCTGATTAATACATCTAGGGGAGAGATAATAGATGAAGAGTCATTACTTAGCGCATTAAGTGAGAAAAGAATTGCTGGAGCAGCCCTTGATGTTTTTGAAGTCGAACCTCCCACTAATACTAAGCTATTACAGCTTCCCAATATTATTTGCAGTCCTCATATTGCTGCTCAAACAAAAGAAGCGCAAGAGCTTGCTTCGACTGTCATAGCAGAAAAGGTAATCCAGACATTACTGAGTAATAAATGAAATACTGAACTAGAATTTTTTCAAGAATTCTATTTTAGTTTTTCTTATTCTGCACCTAACAAAATACAGATATTAAGGTCTTATTTGGAGTTATTTATAATATGCACCAGTATATGGGCGAATTGTGGACAAAAATGTGGAAAACTAACTCGGAACAACTAAAGGAAAAAGCCATGACATGGAGAAAAGAACCAACCATGCATAGAATCGAAAGACCTAGTAGATTGGATAGGGCTCATAAATTCGGATACAAGGCAAAACAGGGCATAATTGTAATTCGTACCAAAGTTGGAAGAGGTGGAATGAGGAAACAACGTCCCAAATCTGGTAGAAGGCCAAAACACTTGGGTGTAGTAAGAATCAAACAAGCAGAAAATATGAGACGAGTTGCCGAAAGAAGAGTAAATGAAAAGTATCCTAATATGGAAGTTATGGGTTCTTATTTCCTATACAAAGATGGTAAAAACATATGGTATGAGATCATATTAGCAGATCCCTCCCATCCATCAATCGCAAAAGATGTAGAATTCAAAAAGAGATTAAAGGCGTTTGCAAAGTAAGTAGTGAAATGTTAATTCTAAGTGAGACTAATTTTTTCCATTAGTAAATCTATTAATTTAATTAGTTCATCGCTTCCAATGTCACTATCTATTGTTATGTAATAAAATCCTCCTGATTGAAACGGAAAGGTCAATGTTAATACCTTCTGGTTTACTGTAAGTGTGTATAATGTATGACCCAACGCTGAATCAAATGCTTTCCTCAGCTGATTGCGAGTAGCATCAATAAAATGTTCATTGATTGCTTGTTCGACACTAAGTAAGGGTACGAGTCCGGGGCGTAACTGTCCTGCTATTGTCTTACCAAAATTATTTATCATACCAACATAACGGATTCTTTGTGATAATAAGAGTAAATTGTGACATTTTTCTTTGTTCTTGATAGATTCCTCTCGGGTAAGTTGATTGTGCTCTTTTTTTTCCATAAGTAAGTAAACTAATTTTGCTAGATATATTTTTTAATGTTCTTAAAATGGATCAATAAGTTTTAATGGTCATTACAATAGATTACAAGAATAGATTCAAAATGAAAAAAAACACGATGTATAGTTTGATAGTAATTGCGATTATTATAGGAGGAGGCCTACTTTTCATATACACATTCTTTGGATCTATTAATCCCTTTTATGTAGTGGTTAGTGGAAGTATGATTCCAACAATAAACATAGGTGATATAGTAATAATTAAGAATAATTCATTTGATACTTTGTTTAATAATCTAAAAATCGGAGACATTATTGTCTTCAGAGCAGCTGAGGCTAAAACAGATGATGGAAAACCCAAGGTAATTGTACATAGGATATCAGATATTGGAACTATCTCCGGAAACAGGTCTGTGATAACAAGAGGAGATGCAAATCCATATTCTATCCCTGGCATAGACTTTCCGATATTTATGGAAAATTATGTGGGGAAAGTGGTATATGTAATCCCAAAAATAGGAACAATTTCAATGATAATAACGCCTCCAATAAATTACATCATTATGGCTATAATAATTGGATTGTTAATTTATTCCATTAGACCAAAAAAAGTACATCACGAGAATGAAACAGTGTGATTTTGGGTTTTTTAAATAAGAATGTAAACCCAACCGTCTCTTATTTCGGTGCTATATGTTTTAAGAGGTTCTTCAGCCGGTAAATTCTCTGGTACTCCACTTTCTAAATTGAATCTTGACATGTGTAATGGACAAGTAACAGTGATTTCATCTTCATTTACAAATCCTGAAGAAAGATCCGCATATGCGTGAGTACATATCCTATCAGTTGCATAGATTTTATTATTTACATTCGATATGAGAATTTTTTTATCATCATAATCGAAGTCTATCATATCACCATTATTCAGAGTTTTTGCCTCACATGCCTTGATCCATGATACCATAACAGATCACATTTACTAAACTCGTACTATCTATACTTATAATGTTTCTCGAAAATATCTTCTGTCTCTCTATATCTAGATTTTTCGACTTCAAGGATATGTTCCATTGCTTCATCAGTTTTGAGCAGTAAGGGTTTTCCAAGCCACTTATTTTCTATTAGATAATTTACCCAAGCTCTAATAGTGGGACCCATTTTACGTGATAAAGGTTCTAAGAACCCACTTACTATCTCTCTTTTTGCTTCTTCGTTACTAAGTCCTCTGCACATAAGATAAAAAATTTGATTTTCATCTATTTGTGCAACAGATGCAGAATGAGTAGCCCTAACTTCATTAGTCTCAATTTCAAGACCGGGTATCGTATCTGATTTTGCCCCCTTATCCAATAATATAGCATGTCCGGCGAGGAATGATTCTGCAGATTTTCCATTTTTGTCAATTTTTATCATGCCCTTAAAAAGAGATTTCGATTTATCTTTCATTACTGATTTTGATAACACTCTGCCCCTTGTGTTGGATCCATTGTGAATCAAATTTGATGTTACATCAAAGGATTGGTCATTGATACCAAATATTATTTCTACATCTTCGGCGCTCGCACCTTCACCTTTCATAATATTGTCTATTTTGTATCTTGAAAGCTGTCCTCCAAAAAGTCCCATATACCATGACATTTTCGCATCCTTTTCAATGAACGCTTTTCTATTTGAAAAATTAACTGAGTTTGTTTCATTCATTGCTTGCAATGTTACGACTTCCAATCGTGCGTTTGATCCAACATAGCATTCTAAAAGCTCAAACAGTGATTGCTGAAACTTATCGTCAAATTGCTTATTGCTATATAATTCTTGAACTATAGTCGCTTTTGAATTTGATTCGGCAACTACAATATTTCTTGTTATGGAAGATGTACCATCTGGTGCAAGAACATTAATTATTCTTATTGAATCATCAATGATAACATTTCTTGGTATATACACAAAAACACCCGAGTCAAAACAAGACAGCTCTAAAGCAAGAAATTTATCTTCAGAATAGCTAAGTTGATTTGAATACATCCTATCTTTAATAATACTTCCGTAATCTTTTATGGCACTTTTAAGGTCTGAAATAACTACACCTTGTTTTAGTAGTTTATCTGAAATTTTAGAATGAACTATTGAAGAGCCTATTTTTAACATACTTGTTTCCTTATCAAGCTCTCTTATTCTTTCGTTAAGATAATCTTCTGGTATGTAACTCTTAATCCCCGGCGAAAGAAAAACCCGATCCGGATAGAGGAGATTAGCATCAGAATATTTTTTGTATAGTGGCGAAACTTCATGAGGTAGAGAGGAATAGTTTGAAAATGCATTATTCCTTATTTCCATCAACCATTCTGGTTCTGAGTTCAGAGTGCTTTTTTCTTTTACGTATTTGTCATCCAGTGATGATAGGGAAATAAGATTAGTCGTCATAAATTTGAGAATAAATATGATTACACATATTATCTATCTTTCTATTTTTTTAAATTTAATTTTTGATTGTCTTTTTGTGTTGAAAACTGATCATCTTATTTATTTCTATATAAAACTAATGAAAATCAAATTGGCTCATTGGGCCAAGGTTTACAAGGAGAGCCTACAAGCAATAAATACCGATTCAAACTAAGACTACTTTCGTCAAAACAGATAAAAGATTGATTCGAATTTTTCCTACTGATGTGTAAAAAAAATATCTTACTTTTTACATCCTTATTTATATTCTTCCTTACTCTCGTTTTTATTACAAATCTTAGCAACAATATTTCTCATGCAGCTTACGTAAGGGCAATACCTGAGAGTACAGGCCAGGAATTAGTTGACCCTTCTTTGAAAGTAGAACTAGTATTTAAGGACGGACTCAAGGGAGCAACCAGCATGGCATTTCTTGGGCCAGATGATATTCTTGTTCTAGAGAAAAACACAGGTAAAGTCCATAGAATCTTAAATGGAAGCCGTGAGGAAAGCCCATTACTTCAGGTGAGGGTGTCAACACAAGTAGAAATGGGAATGTTAGGAATGGCAATATCCCGCAGTCAAGAAGGCAAGACCTTTGTCTTTCTATATTATACTGAAGTTGACAACTCTGGGGTTATCATCGGCAACAGATTATACAGATATGAACTTGGTGAAGGCAGACTTGTAAATCCACTTTTGCTTCTGAACTTGCCTGCAATTTCACCACTTGCAGGACATGAAAATAATCATAATGGAGGAAAGGTAGTGATCGGTCCTGATAATAATGTCTATCTTATTGTAGGGGACGTAGGTGGCAGGATGGGTAATATTCAGAATATTATGAGAGGTAACTCTCCTGATGGAACTAGTGGCATACTAAGGGTCACACAAGATGGTAAATCTGTGGATAACGGCCCTTTTGGAAGTTCAGTTCCTAACACACTATATTATGCATATGGAATACGCAATAGTTTTGGATTTGATTTTGATCCTGTAACTGGTAACCTTTGGGATAGCGAAAATGGGGGAATTGATAAGGATGAAATTAATTATGTGTATCCTGGCTTTAATAGTGGTTGGAGAAAGGCTATGGGTATGGCAGTGTCTAGGTTTGATCCTCAATCGGATTTATATTATTTTGCTGGAAAAGGCGAATATAGCGATCCTGAATTTGTATGGAAAGAAACTGTAGCTCCTACTGCTCTGAAATTCCTGAATTCAACCAAACTTGGCTCACAATATGAAGACACAATATTTGTTGGTGATGTAAAGACCGGTAACTTATATAATTTCAAACTTGATGCAGACAGAAAACAATTACTCTTGGAACCACCGTTAGATGATAAAGTTGCTGATACTGCTGGCGAAATTCAAAGCATAGTTTTTGGTCAAGGCTTTGGAGTAATAACTGACATACAAGAAGGACCCGATGGCTATCTTTACATTCTAGGAATCGATGGGAACATCTATAGGATAGTCCCGGTGTAGAAATGCGATTGAGAAAGATTTGACGTTAATTGACTGTTGAGCATCGCTTGCTTGATTTATTCTTAACTTAAAATATGGCTGTAAATATATTACTGGTAGATGAACTCAGCAGGAGGCTTCATAAAGGCTATTGAATCAGGATCAAAGCATCTTCTCATCAAGAGATTTACATTGAGATATCCAGAAAAGAAACTAAAGTTTGTTGGTGATGGATATCAATTTGATCCAAAGAGAGGTGTCGGAATCGCAGGTTCTAGAGGGCGTCATATCCTATTTCATGATAAATGTACTGGCTGCCAGCTTTG
>DATADQ010000049.1:0-4659 GCA_036258455.1 Nitrososphaeraceae archaeon
CCTTAATGTCAATATCGAATATGAGGTCAGCACCTTCCCACTGTTTTTCATTGATAGGATTTGAAGGGAATCCGTAATATGCATTTGAATAATATACGTCCAGTGGAACATTTCGTACTAATTCTGCAACTAGTTCGCCGATACTTCTAAAAGAAACATGCCTAACCACCAGAGAATCAAATTTTCTGTATCCAAATTCTCTTTTTTCTACTGAATAAAGATATGGGAAACGTTTGTTCTCAAAATAGTATTTCCTAAATATCCCCTTAAGAAATTTAATATTTTCACTTAAACTTTCGATTTGATTCAATTAGGTAATTTCCTTCTTCCAAATTGAATGGGATTTATCAGATTTTCGCATTCCTTAACTGCAAAGCAAAGATCTTCACTTCGTAATTTGTCGCAAGATGGTACTGAATACTTTATGTGACTTCCTTTCTTTCCTGCAAGATGCTCTACTTGATATTTGGTTATTTTCTCATTATAATCCGGAGAATTCTTGAATATTTCAATTACTTCTTGCTCGGTTTTACCAATGGCTAGCATATAAGTCGCCAGCATGAATCTAGCAGAATGAGGAAGATTTTCACCTTTGTTTATGATCTCCATAGCGTGTTTTATGCACGGAGGATAGTCAAGTATCTTGAATTGATTCCGGTAAACATAGCGGCCTGAATATTTTTTTCTCAATTCATCTGCCTTTGATCTTATTAAAATTGGAATCTCATAGACTTTCATATTTTTTATGCGGGTATAAATTAGATTGCTTAACTCATTTCGAATTAACCTTACTGCTTCATCCGTATCAAGATATACGTATCCATCTTTTATTGACCTGTTAATCAATTTCCATTCCTGTTCATACATCTTGGAGGCCCTATGAAGATAATCAGGAATGCTCAATCTGCAGATACTTGATGTAGAATCGACATCTATATTGAGCTTGAATAATTCTTGAAAGATCTTTTGAACAAGCAGTTTCTTTTTTTGTGAAGATCGCTCATTGCTCAAATCTGTAGAGAGGAATTTTTCTACTCGCATAGCTTCAAATAGGGCGCATTTTCTTGATACTTCTTCTAACCCAATAGATTTTATGAGTAATAGTGAAACCAAAAATGTCATAATTTCAATTTCATATTCATCCAAATTTGAGTAAATTTTTCCCTTAAGTTCATTTTCCAATTTTTCCACGGCCCTATTAATAATGTGGATCATTTCAGGACGATTGAACTCTTCAAAATCAAACTTTGTTTCTTGGATGTAATCTGAAGCCTCTTGTAAGAAAGGGTACTTTGCCAACTCAGACGATCCCAATTTTATAGACAACTTAGAATGAATTATTAATACAAATTACTGTAATAAAAATAAATACAAATCTTTAATATCCTAGCAACAAAGATAAAAACAATTGAATTTTAGGGTTGGATTTCACGTTTCCATAGCAGGAGGAATTGAAAATTCTGTTACGAGAGCTAAAGAAATAGGATGCACTGCATTTCAGATTTTTACAAGAAATCCAAGGGGGTGGGCAGAAAAGAAACTGGTAGATACTGAAATTGAATCATTCAAATCCAGCCTAAAAAAAAGTGGTATTCAGAATAATTCTGTTGTGGTTCACATGCCTTATTTACCTAACCTGTCACGCCCTGATAGTGAGATATATGATAAATCAAAGGCCTCTTTTACGAATGAATTAATAAGATGTTCCCGATTAGGTATTGAATATCTTGTAATTCATCTTGGAAGTCACCAAGGACAAGGAAAGGATAATGGAACAAAACAGCTGTCAAAAAGTTGTGATGAGGCGATTGATAATTATAGATCGACATTTAAGAGGAAATTGAATGTTACCATTCTATTAGAAAATAGTGCCGGTCAAAAAGATAGTATAGGAAGTACACTTGAAGATTTAAGAGAAATTCTTGACAAGCTATCTAGTAAGACTTATGGGCTATGTCTGGATACCTGTCATGCATTCGCATCAGGATACGACTTGAAGAGTACAGATGCGTGTAACAAATTTATGGAAAAATTTGACAATATCGTTGGTCTCAGTGTTCTTAAAATAGTTCACTTGAATGATTCTAAGGGCGATATTGGTTCGCACCTAGATCGGCATGAGCATATTGGTCTTGGGAAAATCGGTATTGACGGCTTAAGCTCAATACTTAACATGAAGCCATTAAGAGATTTACCCATAATAATGGAAACCCCCATTGATTCAATTAGGGACGACTCTAAAAATCTTGAGGTAGTCCTTACTCTTAGAAAGTAGATCAGCTGTCCTATGTAATTTCATTTAAAACTTTTCAAATAACTTCGGGAAATAAAAATAAATGCATGTTGAATCACAGAATCTAGGAGAAATAGAGAAAAATGAATACTTATGATACTGTAATGAAACTCGCACTTGAAAGAGGTTTTTACTTTCCAAGCTGTGAAATTTATGCAGATGCCCATGCAGGATTCTGGGAATACGGACCAACAGGTAACAACCTGAAAAACAAGTTCATTGAACTATGGAGGAGAGAGTTACTGAGACGTGATGATATGATAGAAATTGATGGTTCACAAATAATGAGCAAGAGCGTTTTTGTTGCTTCGGGTCATCTTGACAATTTTACAGATCCGATAATAAAGTGCAAAAATTGTGGAGCAAGTTTTAGAGCAGATAGATATATCACTGAAAAAACCGGCAAGGAGATTCCAGAACTGCTTTCTGGTAATGAAATTGATAAGATAATAAATGGATACGGATTGAGGTGTGCCAGTTGTAATGGCTCTTTTCATGAATCAAACAGATTCAACATGATGTTCAAAGTTGAAATTGGCCCTTCTAGGGAAGAGGCATATCTCAGGCCAGAAACATGTCAGTCAATATTTGTTGATTTCCCCAGGATTTTTAAGACGATGAGAGGAAGGCTTCCACTAGCAGTTGCACAGGTTGGTAAAAGTTTTAGAAATGAGATTGCGCCAAGACAAAGTCTATTGAGATTGAGGGAATTCTATCAGGCAGAAATTGAGGTATTTTGCAATCCCAATAGACTAAATGAATTACCAAAATTTGAACAGGTTAAGGATACACCCCTTTTATTGTCAATAAAGAATTCAACCCACTCAGTCAGCGCTCAAGACGCGATACGAGAAGGCTATATACCAAACAAGCTCGTTGCTTACTATATGTCTCTCCTGTCTCTGTTTTACAGTAAGACGGGAATTAACATGGAACGTACTAGATTTAAGCAACTGTTAGATGAAGAAAAGGCTTTCTATGCATCGACAGCATTTGATTTTGAAGTAGAAACCAGCATTGGATGGCTGGAATTGGTGGCATGCAATTACAGATCAGATTATGATTTAAAAAGACACAGTGACATAAGCAAACAGAACCTGGATGTCATAGACCCATCAGATAATACTAAGGTTTTACCACACCTGTTTGAATTGTCAATGGGAATAGACAGAAGTGTTTACTCAATATTAGAACATTCTTACTATGGGGACATAGAAGCAAAGAGAGTTGTATTAAAACTAGTTCCACAGGTAGCTCCCGTACTTGTAGGAGTTTTTCCACTTGTAACAAAAGATGGTCTACGCGAAAAGGCACAGGACATATATTCAAAATTAAAATTAGATTATTCGACATTTTATGATGAGTCAGGTTCAATAGGTAGGAGATATAGAAGACTCGAGGAAATAGGGGCTCCGTTTGCCTTGACTATTGACAACCAAACGATGAAAGATGACACAGTTACAATAAGATATAGAGATACAATGTTGCAAAAAAGGGTAAAAATTTCAGAGATTTCTAATTTTCTTGATGCAAATATCGAGTTTAAATAATGAAGAATTATTCAGACAATATGGCAGCAATTTATTAACTCGTAACTTTTTGACTGCTTCAAATAGTAACTTAATTTGCATTTGTCATTGAACACAAGGCTTTTAGGACATGAAGATAATAACAAGCTAACTAGCTAATGATTTTGAAGAATGTTACATATACTAAGCTTGTATTAGCGATCGGTAGTCTAGTCGTTATCTCGGGTACAACAATAATCACAACGCAAGTGCTGGGGATAAAATTTGCTACTACAATGTCAGGTGATCAAGTAACTCCTCCAACAGATACAAGTGTAAATGGTACTGCCTCCTTTAGAACCACAACTTATGATACGGTGATAAAGTACAAGATAAAGATAGCAGGATCATCTGATGTAACGAGTGCTGACATTCACATGGGAAAAAAGGCGGAAAATGGCGAGGCGGTAGTTGATCTTTTGAAAGACAGCAAAAAAAATGGAATAAAGAATGGAACATCAATAAGGGGGAATTTTACTAGCTCAGATCTAAAGGGACCTCTAAAAGGCAAAATGATAGCAGAATTAATTTCTGCAATGAGCAATGGAAATACTTATGTGAATATTGATACACCTTACCATGAGAATGGTGAGATCAGAGGGCAAATAGACCTACTTGGGAATGTTAATTCAACTAAGCTAAAGTGAAATATTGTGAATAATAACTACTGAATTCCGGACTCATCAATCTGAATATTACTATTATTCCATACTAAATTAGTCTTCAATATAATGGGATTGACCTGCACTACATTGATATATCATTGTATCCAAAAACTCGTAGATCAATCAATGGCAA
>DATADQ010000050.1:0-4701 GCA_036258455.1 Nitrososphaeraceae archaeon
CATAAGAATATTCTTTCTTCTGCCATAACAATTATGAAACTAGAAAATATTCTGAAAAATAAAGATAAGTACATCATAGAACTATTAGAAAGAAATGAAGGACTTGGTACTGAAAACCAGAAGTTGAAAGAAAAGATGCAAGCTAACACATCTGAAGGTGTACTTAGAGTCAAGGTTGTGTTTCAACGTCTTTATAGAGATATGCTTTTGATAAGGAACCCCAATACATCCCAAGCCATTATACACATCTCAAATGGAGAGTATGTTAAATTAGAGCCAGGATAACACACTGACTCACTTTAATGGATAATAGATAATTTGGTAATAATTACAATTGCTACAATTTGACCGGCCAGATATAGTACATTAATATTAATTCCTCTCAGATCCACTTGTGCTCCGATAATTGCAAAGAATAAAGGAGCAAAAATTATTTCTAATTTCAACACATATTCTCCGATTTGTTTAATTACTCTTTACTGCCTCTTCTCTAGATCATAGAAAAAGTCCAAGATTATTATTTTCCTAACTAAAAGTTTAACACAAACCTAACCAAAAATATTGCTTGTGCGCAGAAGCATTAAGATTGGAATTATATCTGCGATAGTTATCATAGTAGGTACAGGGGCTTATTATCTTGTTTCTCCATTATTTATCTCAACTAAAGTAAATGAATCTCTGCCTATAAGTGCAGTACAATCAGAATCCTTTCAGAGATTTATTGCAATGAATGAGGAAGAAAAAATGCAGACAGCGAAGCAAATGAGCCCCCAAGAAAGAGATGAGATAATGTCCGCAGCTGCAAGAGTAAATAATAGTATAGATGAGTCAATGGATCAAACACTGTTACAACCACAATCACAGAACGTAACATCAACAACTAATGCTAGGCAGGATGCATTGAGAATAGGTTCATTTGTAGGTGTTGGAGATGGAATACATAATGCAGAAGGAATAGCAAAATTAATTCCACTACAAGATGGAAGCGATATCCTACGATTAGAAAATTTACAGGTTACTAATGGACCTGATCTATATGTATATCTTGCAACAGACAAAAGCGCTTCGGACTTTGTAAGTTTAGGAAAATTAAAAGCCAATAATGGTAATCAAAATTATAATATACCTTCACAAACAGATTTAACTAAATATGATACGGTACTAATATGGTGTAGGCCATTTTCTGTTCTCTTCGGCAGTGCAGAGCTGGCACTTGCTTCTTAAGCAGAGTATATTGTTGTGTGGGCCCATATTAATTAACTATTAGTGGTTTTAGGTTCAAGTATCAACTTCTCTCCATTTTAAAGTATAAATATGTCGCCATTAACACACTTTTCAGACTTTATAATAGGTATGACTGTATTCAGAACAGCATTATGAACTAATTAACAGTTTGGCCTGGACCTACACTACAGTATCGATCTACTTTCGCTGTTATCTTCCCATTGAAGAAGGCGGATACTTTATGTGACATCTGATTATTTCATGTTTAAACTGTAAGTATAGGGAATGTTGCTGCTGGAAGTTCAGTACATGAACTAGCTAGCACTAACATACAATTCAGTTGTTGGATGAAATGCTATCCACTCAAACCAAAAACCTTGGTCAAAAGGTAACCGTATGAGTTGTTTTCCCTTCATTTGTCCATCAATTGCCTTTCCATCAAAGTTCCATTGACTCCTAGTCTGCTTGTCTACCAAGGTATTATTTTTAGCATTGTATTCAAATTGTAACGTTGTCTGTCCTTCCAATATCGGATTATATGCTCTAGTCATAAAGTGATTCGAAGAAAATAGCGTAATAGGCTTAGTATTTACTTGATCATTTATGACCTTCTTTTTTTCTACATCTTGTAGTCTATATGCCTTATATTGTCCCTCATTTTCAAATCCAATCATAATTTCCTTAGGTCCTAGTCTATCATCATGTTTTGCAATAGGAAACAACACCTCTCTACTAATGTAATAATCTCCATAAGGATCCACTCCATAGGGTCTACTAGACCCAGTATCTCTTGAAAGAACCTTTGAATCTGGAAACATCTGCTTCCAATCTTTCCAATATGCTACGTCAAATGGAATTCTTCCTAGTTTTACTCCTGCAAGCTCTCCGACAATTGCTTGGGACATAGCCTGACTCCAAAGAGACTTAGTTGTTCTATCATACATTACCAGGTTGCTGTTATACAGCTTGCCTGATGTTCCAAATTCAAGTATCTGACCGTCATTCACAGTCCGATTAAAAACCTGATTAGTAAAACATAGAGGACAGTAAGTTACAGCTACGGGAGTTTCTCCCACCATATCATTAACAATTTCATGCCAAACTAAAATCTGAAGAGGATAAGCTCTGATATCTTCATTAATGTCTAGACCGACTACAAGATCAGAATCCTCTAAAAATTCTTCAGCTTCTTGTACTGATATGAATTTAGGATTATCAATGGACTGAATGCCATCAGGTGGAGGCCCTCCACTAACAATTTGATCCAAAGGAACAATATTGTTCTTGTCTTGAGCAACTGCAGCTGCTAAGTTGGTATCATCATTGTCATCATCATTATCACCAATAATCTTAGAAACAGGCGAAGTACTAGGAGGAGTAAAATTGACAAGAATATTAGTATTAACGGAAATAAATATTGCTAAAATAATACTAACAATAGATATTGCTGCTAAGTCTATATGCCTTTTATTGAATCTACCCATAAAATTATTACCATAGTTCAAACTCTTTTCTTCCTATCCTTTTTTTTGATTCACCCAGATAATTATCATTTAGTTCGATTGAAACTGTCATATTTTGTACTGCATGTCAGCTGCATTTCTCTCCTCAGCCTTATTGCAGACAAACCTGTAAAACTAAATACTATACCTAGTCCGATATAGGAGAGTGTCTCTGAATATTGTATTAAAACCGCAGAAAAACCACTTCCAAAAATTGTGGGAAGCATCGATAATATGAATAACCAACTTCCACAACATCCCAACGGAACAAGTGAGAAAAACGAAAAAAATGAGCCTAGAGCCGTACTCCCAGCTCCACCCCCAAACACACCTATTTTCTTCTTGTCTATTTTACATCCCAGGCTTCTACTGTAGGCAGAAATGAAAACCTGGGCTCCCATTCCTATACCTAATCCAAATATTATACCAGAGTTTGCTCTGATAGAAGCATCAATAGCGGAAATGGCTGGAAGGTTAGGCGTTGTAATCACAACAACCAGAAGATAAGATAATGTTGTAACTATACCAATTATGATTCCCTTAACTAATGCATTTTTAGTGTTATAACTCAAAACTGGTTTTACGGTAGTAAAAGTCATTTTTTGGCTTGACAATAGTTATTAATTAATTTCTATTATTTATCTCAATACTCCAACTGTTAAAGATTAGCTTTAAAGGTTAACTGGGGTGTTATTTTTGTTAACGTTAACATTAATGGCGTCAGTTTTGCACTGTATCATCTATTTTATTAATAAGCTGCACCCTTCAGAGTGTTACTAGTTACCAAAAGTTTTCCCAATGTGGTAAGCTTGGGAGATATCTTACCCCTATCTCCTTTTTCAATCTCAACTAGCCCTAAATTAACCAGGCCCTTTGAATCTTTACCGCCCTGAACATGATAGCTTAGAAGTGGTTTTCCATAGCCAGATATCTGTTCTAACTGTTCTAGACTTTCTACTATGCCTCCGGCTCTGTCTATTGCCTTTAGAATCTTTATTTTTGCGTCTGATATTATTTCGCTATAGCTTAATTTCAAAACAGGCATAAGCAATGGTATAGTGTGTGTTGAATCCATTCCAAATGCTTTAATTCCATTTATAAAAGCAGCAGACAAAGCAGCGCAACCAATCAATTTATCTTCAGAGCTTACGTTCATTAATATCTGTTGAAACTCTTTACCATCAAGATTAAGAATTTCGTTCACTCTTTCCATAGTATCTCTAATAACATTTTCTTTACTTACTAGATTAATGGTAGTGGGCAAACCAAGAATTCCTTTAATTCTCCTTGAAAATTCCTCAGCTTTATTCCTCTCTGAAGCATAGCAAATCAAAACCAGTTTATGGACAGGAAAACTTCTTACCCCAAGTGCTATTCCATCTTGATCCTCAGAACCAAAAGTGGCTATTTGAACTGTAGTTAGTGGTTGTTGCTGTGCCATTAAGGTATGGTGGGATATATTCTGGTTGAAGTATTAAAGAACTGTCTTTAACAGTTTAACTTTAACTTTAACTAACTAATTTATTCAGTCAAACAAAAAAAGAACGAAAAGAAATGTCGTCTTGTATCCTATCTATCTAGCGTCCTATACGCCTGTACCAGCTGTTCTAGGTTTAATTTGATGCTCAAATACTGTGGATGGCTCAAAAAATGGACAGTTTACTACATGAGTTCCATTTATAGCAGGAGTAATGGATATCATTCCTGCTTGTGCCATTGAAGTAATATCATTAACAGTTTCCAGAACCCTAGCCTTTGATGGATCTTTCCATTCTATAAATGAGATTCTCCACATTGGACTGTAGTTGGCGTCGTCTGTATTGGCAGCGCCTATACCAGCTTGAAATCCCATTGGACCAGAACCATTGATTCCATTCATAAATTGAAACAAATCTACTGCTACAGACGTGGATGCCAGTTTCTCATCAGATGGAACATAAGCTACTCCCATCATATCTGCAGGCATTTTTGGTGT
>DATADQ010000051.1:0-1634 GCA_036258455.1 Nitrososphaeraceae archaeon
ACATGCTCAATTATTTCTTTACGTATTTGATCTGATTCAACAAAACCTTTCTTTAATACTAAAAATGCTATAATGGATTCACCTTTTATCTTATCAGGTTTACTAGTGACTGCTGCCTCGGCTACAGATTCATGTGATATAAAGGTACTTTCTAATTCAATTGTACCTAATCTATGTCCAGAAATTTTAATAACATCATCTGATCGACCTAAAAGCCAGAAATAAAACTCATCATCTATAGTAGCATAATCTCCGGTAAAATAGTAATTCTTTTTCCAGTAATTATTTTTATACTTATCATCATCATTCCATAAAGTCATTAACATACCTGGCCATGGCTTTCTAATAACTAAATAACCTTTTTGATTTTGTGGTAAAGTATTTCCTTCTTCATTTACAACGGCTAGATCTACGCCTGGTACAGGAAATATTGCTGATCCTGGCTTCATTGGCATAATATCTATTCCTGGACAATAGCTAATCATTATTCCACCTGTTTCTGTTTGCCACCATGTATCTACTATAGGACATTTTTCCTTTCCAATTATTTTAAAATACCACATCCATACTTCTGGGTTAATCGGTTCTCCTGCTGTTCCTAGTAATCGAAGTGTTGATAGATTAAATGAATTTGGTATTTCGTTGCCATATTTCATATACATTCTGAGAGCAGTAGGTGTAGTATACAAAATAGTTATTCCATATTTTTCAATAATTGACCAATATCTATCTGGATTTGGATAGTCAGCTGTTCCTTCATACATTATCTCAGTTACTCCATGCATTAAAGGTGCATAAACTACATAGCTATGACCTGTTACCCATCCTATATCCGCTGTACAGAAAAGAACATCTTGTTGATTGAAATTGAAAACCCATTTTGCTGTAGCATAAATATGTGTCAAATAACCTCCAGTACTATGAACAACTCCTTTGGGCTTACCGGTTGTTCCAGATGTATGAAGAATAAAAAGAGGATGCGTACTTTCTATCAATTCAGGTTCACAATAGTATGATTGATTTTGAATTATCTCGTGCCACCAAATATCTTTATCTTTCATCTCAATGTGATTTCCAGTTCGTCGTAGAACTACAACATTTTGTATTGAAGGAGTGTTAATAATAGCCTCATCAACAATTTTTTTTAATTCAATTATCTTTCCTCTTCTAAATCCTCCATCAGCAGTAATTACGATCTTAGATTTAGCATCATTTATCCGATCCATCAATGATGTAGAACTAAAACCAGAAAAAATTACATTGTGAATGGCACCGATTCTTGAACAAGCTAAAATTGCAATTGGAAGTTCTGGGACCATTGGTAAATAGATTGTTACACAATCTCCTTTTCTTATACCAAGATTTTTTAGAGCATTTGAAAATTGATTAACTTTTTGATAGAGTTGATAATAAGTTAGAGTTACATTTTCTCCATTTTCTCCTTCCCATATTATAGCAGCCTTATTTTTTATTTCAGAATTAATATGTTTGTCTAAGCAATTTATAGATGCATTTACTAATCCACCAACAAACCATTTGGCAAATGGAGGATTCCACTCCAAAGTCTTATCCCATTGTCTATTCCATACTAAATTTTTCGCTTGTTCTGTCCAAAATTTTTCAGTATTTTCTAA
>DATADQ010000052.1:0-1938 GCA_036258455.1 Nitrososphaeraceae archaeon
ATGAAATTTGATTTTCCTGATTATTCTACCCCTGTAGGTAAAGAGATAAAGCAATTCCTTGATGGAAATAGAAAGTATCCTGATGAGGTGAAAATGATCCTCCTTTCTGCAAATAGATGGGAGAAAAAGGCTGAAATTGAAAGGCTAATTGGTAAGGGAACCACAATAATAATGAACAGATATTATCAATCCAACCTAGTGTATGGAATGTCAAAGGGGCTAAAATTAAGTTGGCTTCTTGCATTGGATGACGGTTTACCAAAAGCGGATCTTGTGATAGTAATAGACATCAAAACCAAAACACTGATAAATAGATCAAAAAATGGCATCATCGATACCTTCGAAAAAGATCTCAAACTACTTGGCAAGGTAAAGAAGAATTACAGAATGCTTGCAAAGAAATTCAATTGGCACATCATTAACGGGGAGAAATCAGTGAATGATGTTAATAGTGAAGTACTTCAAATAGTAAAAAAGATTGTGAAAATTTAATTCAGTGTGGCGTTAAATTCTATCTACCCGATATGAAATTTGTTGGAGAAATTGCTGATCCTATACACAAGTTTATCCGGTTCACAGAGCTGGAAAAAAAGATAATTGATTCTAAAGTTTTTCAAAGATTAAGAAGAATTAAACAATTGGCTGGTGCCCATTTAGTATATCCTGCAGCACAACACTCAAGATTCGAACATTCGCTGGGAACCATGCATCTGGCAGGTCTGGCCGGAGAGCATCTGTTCTCTATAGGAGTTATAGACAGAGAATCAATTCAGGAATTACGCGTAGCCTCCCTATTACATGATATTGGCCATGGGCCCTTTTCACATCTGTTTGAAGAAGCATTGAAGGTTATAGGTAACAAAAATCACGAAACTATCGGAGCTCAAATAATCTGTAAAACTGAATTGAGCGATATTCTTTCAGGCTTTGGCTATTCTCCGGGTACCATAAGTGACATTTGTTTTGGGAATTCAAAAGTAAAATTCAAAAATGAAATAATTTCTGGGAGTCTTTCTTCAGACCTAATGGACTATCTTCCCCGAGATGGTTTCTTTACCGGTGTAGAGTACGGAAAAGTAGATTATAACAGGATTATTAATTCATTCAGGGTAACTGACAATGAAAGTCTAGCCCTGGATATTTCATCTTTTTACTCTTTTGAATCGATGATAATTTCAAGGTTCGAGATGTTCAGAGCAGTCTATTTTCACAAGACGGTACGATCTGCAGAAGTAATGTTGCTTCATTCCATCTTGCATTCAAGTGACATATGGAATTTGAGCAAAATATCCATATCAGATTTTCTAAAACTAAATGACGATAGCATAGTGTGGAAGATCTCAACATCACCAAATAACAAAACTGCAAAAGAAATGATTTCTGACTATTTGGATAGGAAATTATTAAAATGTGTTTATGAAAGGTTTATTCGAAAACGAGATAATTATACAAAGCTAAAAAGAGATAAAATTGAAGATTTGAGGTTGAAAATTGCAAGACTATCGAATATTGATGAAAGAAAAATATTTCTTGATACCTATGGCATTTCTCTTGTTCCACTTGCACCAAATAAGCAAGAAATGAAATCAATACTTCTTGTTAGTGAGGACGAATTCTTTAAACAACCAGTTTCTAATCTCCCTTTGATAAATTCAATAACAGGATATCTTGATTTGATAAGAGTATATACTAACCATAAGGATCGAAAAAAAATTACAAATATATCAAAAGATGTATTAGACAAGGAGTTACCCGAAAAATAATGAATATTTCATATAAAGTCTCAAAACAAAAAAAGATTCTAGTCGTAAAGTTAAGTGGTAGCGTTTTTAATTATAAAACTACATCAAAATCTCTCAAGGAGTACGCTCAACTTTTGCTTGATATACAAACTAAAGTTCAACCAGTTGTAGTATCAGGAGGTGGAATAATTGCAAG
>DATADQ010000053.1:0-6965 GCA_036258455.1 Nitrososphaeraceae archaeon
TGTTCGATAGTACTTTCTTGGTTAATTTGAAAACTTCTAGCCACATTTCCCATGTTAACCTGTATGTATTTGTGTTTTGTCGACTAGGATGATATGATGCTATCAAATGTTTGTCATTTACTTGGTAATTTGCCAAATGATAGAATTTTAATTTCATTAAATCATTAATCCTACAATACGTTTGGAACGAAGTAAGACCCAGTGTTATTACAACCTTTACTTCTTTCAATAACTCAAGTTCACGGATGAGATACTTTGAACAGTTAGCTATTTCTGAATTCAGTGGTTTATTTGAAGGAGGCGCACATCTAATACATGAAGTAATGAAAATATTATTCAGGATAAGGCCATCGTCAGTAGATGTACTTGTTGGAATATTTGAAAATCCAGTTTCATAGAGGGCCCTCATTAGCCATTGTCCAGATTGATCCCCAGTAAACAGTCTACCAGTTCTATTCGCACCATGCGCTCCGGGCGCTAGACCAATAATTAGTACTTTTGCCTCGGTATCTCCAAATCCAGTAACCGGTTTTGCCCAGTATACATCATTTGAAAACCGTCTGACTTTATTTTTGCCAACTAGCCTGGTGTATGTCACTAATCTCTTACAACGAGTGCAATTGATGATTTCTTCATTAATACTGTCTATAGTAACCAAATTATCCATCAAACAGTATTTGTTTTTCTAAAATAATATGGAATAGTTAACAGAGTCTTAAATCAGATTATTCTGGTACTGAATCAGAGATCAATTTGCCATTTTCTATTTTGATAAACAAATATCGATTGTCTTTGAAAATTAATGTAATTTCGTCGTTTTTTTCTTCTACGTCCAATAATTCTTGTCCTTTGATACCATCAAACTTTACCATTAAGCGAATGATCACACTAGACTATATTTATAGTAAGATGACAGTCGGATAAGAATGAACATTTCACAGTTTATTGACTTTAACAAATTTAGTCTCCCCGTACAATTCTGAAGGTTCTGTATAAAGATGCTTCCCCCAAGAGACCTTCATGAAGATTTGAATTTGATTCTCTCCCTTTTTCAATATATTGCTATCAAGTTCCAGAGTTTTAGTCACATCAAACAATAGTGATTTTGCTTCCTCAATGGTCAGGGGATAATAAGGTGTCTCATCCTTTATTATGGAAATCCATATCCTATATGATAATTTAGGATTTCTTGTCCAGAATAATACTGCTTTTCTTACAAATTTCATCTTATCAACCACTTTACTACATACCATTAATTCTAGAAAAAACGTAAGTCTGAATTGGTTATCGTGTTTGTCATAGGCTCTCTCCCAATTTTTTTCGGAAAAAATTTCTCTCATCAAGCCATCTATATTAAAAGCAAGATTCAATGTCAAAGTCCCATTGGCTCCTATCCTCTCATGAGACGTATCAAGTTTAATATCCGAAATAAAGCTCTTTTGCAATAAGTTTCGCAGATGGTATAATTTATATCTTCAATAAGTAGTTGTCTGTATCATGCAGGCGGAGGTAGAAAATTATAAACCAAATGAAATCGATTTGAAAGTTAGCGAAGATATTTCGATTTTATACATCGTGCAACATGAACTTTTGAACGAAAAGGAAGTAGAATTTGCAGGTGTTGTATTGAAACACCAATTAAAAGAGGACTTTAGTTTTAGAATCGTAACAAAAAAATCCAAGTCGCTTGATATTTTGCACAAAGCATTACAATCTTCATCTAATAATGCTCTTAAGGTTAAAGATATGATCGAGTCGGCAGTAAACGAAGAAAAAAGCGCTGAATCTAGTTGAAATTTTGTCCAAACTGTGAAAGTAGGATGAAACCAAGAATAGAGGAAAATATCTTAATTTGTCCAAAGTGTGGTTTTACAGAAGCGAAAAATGAAATTAAATCAATTCCTGTGATAGATCAAAGCGGAGCCAGTCTCAAGATAGTTGAATCAGAAAAAGGTCCAAGCGCCTTGCCAACTACAAATATTGATTGTCCCAAATGTGGAAACAACATTGCATTTTGGTGGATGTTACAAACAAGATCGGCTGACGAAGCTACAACTCAATTCTATAGATGTACACAATGCAGCCATACATGGAGAAATTATGCCTGATCTATATTTATAATCAAGTTTGCCTGATTTAAGAATTCTTTAACTGACAGTTATGTAAATTATTATATATTTATCTTGAAATTTATGATTTTATTTTATTATTTAGCTGCATATATTCTAATGTTTTGGCCTCTAATGGGTTTACAGATAATAGGAATGTTTAAAATCTTTTGAATCTGCCTCTTGATTGATATAGTTGGTATTTCTAGCAAAAACAAAAACACCTGATGAATGGAAAGCAGTAACTTCAGCAATATCCACGTTGGTTGATGAGGCTACGTTTGAAGCTACCGTTGAAGGTTTATCGTTTAGAGGAATGGATCCTTCACATGTTGCACTGATTGATATTAGTTGGCCAAACTCTGCTTTCGATGGTTATGAGTGCGACTCGGCTCTAAAATTTGGAGTTAGAATAGATGAGTTTTCAAAATTGATGAAAAGAGCTGAAAAAAAAGATGTAGTAGAAGTTTCCGTTGAAGAGAGCAGTATGCTTCACATCAAGATCCTAAATGGATACAAGAGAGAGTATAAAATGCGATTAATAGAAAGTACTGGAGGAACTACCCCCTTACCAAAACTAAATTTTAATTCCAGGGTAATATTGACTCCAGCTTCATTTGATAAGATATTATCCGATATTGAAGTAGTCTCAGAGTACATTTCAATTGAATCTGATGAAAAGAAAATTACCTTTTCTGGTAAAAGTGATTATGGAGAAGCCGATATTGTTATCGAAGCAGCTAGTGAAGGCCTCGAGGAATTACAGGTCAAAGATAAAAGTAAAGCCACATATAGTTTAGACTACTTATCAAAAATCACCAAAGCTATAAGCGTCTCTGGAGGATCGTTAGTATTGGAATATTCTACAAAAATGCCATTAAGATTAGAATTTAGGGTAGCTAATGTAGGAAGAATTCATTTCTATTTGGCCCCCAGGGTACAGGATTAGTCCCGTATATAAGAATTCATCAAGCGATGAAATACTAGCCGACAGTGTCGTACAGAAACTATCCTGTACGGAATTAAAAATTCAATGCTTGTATAGCTCCATATATGCTCATTAATTAAAAGAATTCTTAATAAACAAGGACAAGATTTTTTCAATAAATTTAGTCAAAGTTGTACATATATTTCACCATTTTTCTCGGAAATTGGAAAGAGTAACAGATTATCAGATTTTATCCAATTCGGATTTTGATCGTTCCACTTACTAGGAATGTTTAACAATTTTCCACTAATTAGATCATATTCAAAATCGTGCATATAACATATTATCTTTGTTTCCTTTATTTCGCATTTAGAAAGAGATGCTCCTCTATGCGGGCATGAGTTATCGAGGGCGAATAATTGATTATTAGATCTACACACAAGGATCTTACTACCTTGGATGGATATAACCTTCCTTGAATCATTTGGAAGATCCTCACTATTGCATACTTTATATTTCATTATTGAATACTAGACTATTTTTATTCTATAAATTGATTTTTAATATTGAATTGAGCTATTTTCTGTTCTTAATTTGGATGGTACAATATCATTATAAAGATCGTTTGTGTCGTAAATACACAATTGAAGTATTATAGGATTAGCGAAATCAAGAAAGACGAATTTCTTGGTAAAGAAATCAAAGTAAGAGGCTGGGTATACAGATTACGTAAACAAAAAGATAAAGCGTTCATCATAGTGAGAGATGATCGTGGCGGGATAATTCAGTGTGTTGTACCTAGTACAAGCGTGCCAGAGCTTACGATAGAATCTTCATTAGAGGTTCAAGGGATCCTGTTCAAAGATGAAAGAGCAAAAGAAGGTGGCTATGAGATAAGGGGAAATGATGTAAAGATTTACAGTATAGCGAGCAATGATTTTCCAATTAGAGAATATCAAAGTACAGAACTATTACTAGATTTTAGACACTTGACTCTACGTGCAAGGAAGATGATTTCAATCGCAAAGTTGAGAGCAACAGTTCTTGAAAAGGTACGTAATTGGTTTGTTGAAAATGATTGGATCGAAGTTACGGCACCAACCTTGGTCAAAAGTGCAGTGGAAGGTGGTTCAACCCTTTTCCGTGTAAAATACTTTAAAGATGAGGCATTTTTGTCTCAAAGCGCTCAGCTATACTTGGAGGCTTTAATTTTTTCGTTAGGGCCAGTTTGGACGATAGGTCCCTCGTTCAGGGCTGAAAAATCAAGGACTCTTAGACATCTTGCAGAATACTTGCATTTGGAAGCAGAAGCTCCTTGGATAACTATGGATGATTTGTTTTCAATTCAAGAAAAATTACTAATTGATTTGATTCGACATACAACAAAAGATAGGAGTGAAGAGCTAAAATTTTTGAACCGAGACGTACAAGCTTTAAATCAAATCACAGAGCCTTTTGATAAATTGAGCTATAACCAAGCATTTGACATTCTATATTCAAATGATATCAGGATTCAAGATGGAGAAGTGACTAGAAAAATTGAGTGGGGGGATGATCTGAACATAGATTCTGAAAAAGTACTTACAAAGGATCGTACTAATCCTGTTTTTGTGTACGGATATCCACTTCAAGTTAAACCGTTCTATGTAAAGGAGGACCCAGAAAGACAAGGAATTGCTCTTACTGCCGATTTACTTTTGCCTGATGGGTTTGGTGAGGTAAGCAGTGGTGGTATGAGAGAGGACAATATCGACCTATTGAAATCTAGGATTAAAAAGGAGGGTCTTAACATGGATTCTTATTCATGGTATTTGGATCTTCGAAAATACGGATCCGTATCCCATGGTGGGTTCGGTATAGGTATTGAGAGATTGGTCAGATGGATAATCAATTTGGAAGACATTAAGGAATGTGTACTCTTTCCAAGAACAATTACTAGGCTTAATCCCTGACATGTTACAATATCTCCACGTCACAATTATTGTAGAAAAACGTGCAAATTTTGGAATATAGAGGTTTTACAATATATAATCATCGTCACACGACTGCATCATCTTTTTATATCTCATTCACATCCATCTTGTTATGCCAAAGGCATTTGTTCTAATGAATGCTGAATTAGGTAGCGAAGATTCGATAGTAAACGAGTTGAAGAGCATTGATGGTGTGAAAGAAATTTATCAAGTTTATGGAGTTTACGATATTGTTGCACAAGTTGAATCAGAAACAATGGAAAAAGTCAAAGAGACAATTACATGGAAACTACGAAAATTGAATGGTGTAAAGTCGACGTTAACTATGATTGTAATGGAATGACAAACAATCCATTTTTGTTCAACTGTCTTATCTAATTGATTCAGTTTTTCCTATAGGTCCAACATTTCCTCTTTATTGGCATCACAGAATTATATTTAGCACCTAATAGTGCAAGCAATTCAGGCTTTTATGGGTTTAGAACGTACAGATGTAAAGTGTGTTACTAAAATTAAGTTATCAACGCTATTATCTTAAAGATTAACGATTAGGAATATTGTTACCAAACTGTTTGTTAATAAGCTATTAAAATTCAAATTTTTGATCCAATAACTATATAAAGAATTTGACAATTTATTAATATATACTTAATACAAAATAATACCAATATTGACAATTGATGGAAATCATGCTAAATTAGAAGAATTATTTAAGAAATCGAATGTAAAATTTGGCGATTCAGTAATCATTGAAACCAACAATGAAACGCATGTTGGCATTTTAATCCCAAGGTACGAATATGCTGATTTCAATCATCTAGTATTGAAGTTGAAAAGTGGATATAATATTGGTATCAATTTAGGGAAAATTAAAAATATAATAAAAATAACCGAAAAATTGGATCATACTAACAAACCTGATATTGATTATAAATACAAAGATAATTTTTCTCATAGAAATACTGATAAAAATTTTTCACAGACGAAACTACCAAATTTATCGTTGTTAAGTACAGGCGGAACCATTTCAAGTAAAATTGATTATAGGACAGGAGGTGTAATGTCAGCACTCACAGCTAAAGAACTTAATGATTCAATTCCTGAACTTATGAAGATAGCAAATATAGATCCGGAAGTAGTTTTGAGTGAGTATAGTGAAAATATCAAACCTGAGCACTGGTCGTTAATAGCAAGAAAAGTTGCTAATAATATTTTATCAGGCAAATACGATGGGATTATTGTATCACATGGGACAGATACCATGCACTATACTTCTGCAGCGCTAAGTTTTGCCCTTCAAAATCTACCAATCCCTGTAATATTAGTTGGCGCGCAAAGGTCCTCAGATAGACCTTCATCTGATGCATCTTTGAATCTGATAGGCGCTTGCACATTTGCGACTAGATCTAAATTCTCTGGTGTTTTTGTCGCTATGCATTATTCAATCTCTGATGATGTTGTCGCTTGTCATATAGGTACCAGGGTTAGAAAAAATCACACAAGTAGACGAGATGCATTTGATTCGATTGACGTGTCCCCTTTTTCACTAATCAAGAAAGATCAAATAGAGATACCTAAGCAATATGCGGACTTGAAATTTCAAGAAAGGAACAAAAATCGTGAAAGAATGATTGTAAGACCAAACTTTGAAAATAAAGTTTCTTTATTAAAATTTTATCCTGGTTTTGATTGTAGAATGATTGATTATTGTATCGAGCTGGGACTAAAAGCAATAGTCTTAGAAGGGACTGGTTTGGGTCACGTTAACAAAGAATGCTTTTCCCAAATTAAGAATGCAATTAATAAAGGAATTTTAGTATTTATGACCTCTCAATGCATCTGGGGTAGAACTGCTCTTACGGTCTA
The DNA here is from genome assembly GCA_036258455.1 of Nitrososphaeraceae archaeon. GTDB lineage: Archaea > Thermoproteota > Nitrososphaeria > Nitrososphaerales > Nitrososphaeraceae > TA-21. Next base: position 6,876 of record DATADQ010000053.1, read on the forward strand.
CGATACAGGAAGAGATCTTTTGAATCTTGGTGTGATTCCCCTTTCCAATGCAACTTCAGAAACTGCGTTGGTCAAAGCGATGTGGTGTTT
>DATADQ010000054.1:0-11542 GCA_036258455.1 Nitrososphaeraceae archaeon
CTGATCGGTCAAGTAGCCAGCGCCGATCTTTCTCTTTTTTTCTTCAATGAGCTCCTTTAACTGTTCTAGATTAATGTCTGGCTTCTGCTCCAAAAGTATTTCAATCATTTTTTTAAAGTCCAATGACAAACTAAATCCGACCTCCAAATAATAAATTCAATGTCTTGCCTATATGTTTTGAGAATCAGGTAGCCACCTAAAGTATTGACCCAAGTTCAGAGGTGGTGAAAAATGAGCAGCAGTTTTTGCTTAAAGATATTGGAATTTGTCCAATCAAGTTTCCTGAATACCAACACATCATCATGGTTATGGCTTGATGTATATAATATTCTACCATTATGAGACATAGGAATCAATTATAGAACGCATTCTATCCAGACCGAGATCGGTAATGTATCCGCCTAATCTAGGACCGCTATCTGCATTTATTAACATTCTATACATCAATTTGAATATATTTCTTGGTTGCACTTGGTTTTGCTTTGAAGTTTCATAAATCAACTGTTGTATTTTCTCTGCGTCAATATCCGAATTTGCATCTACTGCAGATTCAAGGTTATCTACGATCTTTCTTATTATCATCTTTTCCTTTTCAGTCAATATGACATCAAATTTTTCTGTTAATAAGTGATCATCAGACCAGTTACATGCCAATTGAATTTTTTGTTCTAAATCAGGTGTCAAGTGAGTTGCGACTTTATATTTTAACAACCTATCAAAGATTTTTTTTATTCTTCCAGCCCCCGAAAAAAAAGATGCTTGCTGAGACATGAGTGTGTAAGGAACATGTTGTGGTGACTTATCTGTTGGTTTTAGATGATTAACATATTCATATAGTCCTTTTGTTTTAATTAGTTTATCTTCATTCCCTTCTTTCTTTTTACCAAAGTAAATATCCTCACAGGCATCATATTCTTCCATTAAAGTGACTATATCATCTATGCCTATTTGTCTAGTTCCGGTAATTCGCTTAAACAAAAGCAATAGAAGAGATTGTGGGGTGCCATATCGTAACCATACTTGAGGAGTAAGCACATTTCCGGTAGATTTGCTAATTTTCTTTCCTCCTTTATCGAGAAACATCTCATATTTTACATGTAATGGATGAGCATAATTTAGTATAACGTCTGATACCCAGTCATTCACTCTTACCGAATCCATTATGTCCTTACCGTAGGCCTCAAATCTTATATCAAAAGCACTCCATCTTGCGGCAAATTCTACCTTCCATGCAAGTTTTCCCTTGCCGGCTGAGATGGGAACTTCACCAGTATAACCACATCCCTTCACATTATTGTTACCCAACTTAGTCCCGTTACACTTATAACTTACTTTCCTTTCTTCCGTTATGTATTTTTCAGCGTGGGCTACATAAAGTCTTCCACATGATTCACAGATCGGAAAGTATGGAAGCGATTCCTTATATTTTGATTGACCTACGATTTCCTCGATCTTATTACCAAGTTTAGCAGCATTTGATAAAATCGAATCTATTTGGTTTGTTAACATTCCATTTCCATAAACATTTGCAGCATTTAGGAATTGGTAATTTATGCCTAGTTTATCTAATGCATCAAGTAACAAGCTGCCCATGTGAGCTCCGAATGAATCATGACACTGACCTACAGGATCCGGAATATTGGAAACGGGTTTGCCGATATAACCACGCAACCATTCAGGAAGGCCTGTCGGTATTTTTCTCAATCCATCCAAGTCGTCAGAATATGCAATTAACTTTGAGTCGTAACCCAAATTTTTTATTGCAAGAGAAACCCCATACGCTCTGACCGCGTCCCCAAGACTGCCAATATGTGGAAAACCAGATGCACCTAGACCACTCTCAACTAAAACCGACTTCAACGATCGTCCAATATCTTTTTCTCTATTAATAATCGTAGAAGCTATTTTATCGATCCAAGTGCCTCTGCCTATTACTTCTCTATTCATACATCATTACAGCTCCTTGGAAACGTATGGTCCATTTTGTTCGTATCCAAATTTCTTGTAATATTGTCTGGTCCCTATTGCACTTATTATAGAAATAGAATTCAGTCCAAATTCATTTTTAACTATATTTTCGGCAATGCCTAACAAATTAGAACCATATCCCTTGTGTTGATAAGAAGTAATCATGAAATCAGTATTGTTGCCAATATCAACCAACTGTCCAACTACATGTAGTTCACGAACAATAGCTGATGGGTTCCCATCCTTTTCTCTCAATTCTTGCCTATGAGGATTGGCTAATTTTCTTAATCTCAAAAAACCAAACAAGATCTTATTGTCATTGTCTTCTAGACTCAAAAATACTTCCTTACCTTTTGAAGAATCGTAATCTATTCGGTTGAGACTTGTTTTAATATCCTTATAATTTGTTAATTTTTTTATTCCTGCCTCTCGACACCGGATACAATTGCATTGTAAGCCTTGTTCTCTTAATTTTTGCTGTAGGATCTGCCTAATATTACCGTTCTTATAACCATTAAGAATATTCTCTGATTCTATCTCACGTTGAATTCTCATAATTCTTACCCAAGGAGGCACAGTTTTTTTTATCTCAAGTAACAAATCTGTAAAAACTTCATCTGGATACGGCTTGTAAACTCCTTTTTCGTACAGTTTTGCCAGACCAGTATCTTTTAGCAGTAACGTAGGATATATTTTTAGCATATCAGGTTTTAAACGCGGGTCCTCAAATAGGTTCTTAAAATCCTCAAGATCCTTCTGTGGATCGGAACCAGGTAATCCAGGCATCATGTGAGCCACAATTTTGTAGCCAGCATCCTTTGCAATTTGAAATGATTCATAGACATCCTGAATAGTGTGACCTCTGTTAGTATTCTTGTAAACATTTTCACTTAATGATTGGACACCTATTTCGACGCGAGTTATACCTAGTTCAAGCAATAAATCAATGTGTGTAGCTTTGCAATAATCAGGTTTTGTTTCCACAGTAAAACCTACACAACGAATGTCACTTGTTTCATTGAGTTCTTGCGCTTTTTGGAGAGAGGCAGATTCTCTACCGTTTAGTGCTTCAAAACATTCTTTTATAAAATTTCGCTGGTAATCCTGAGGCATAAATGGAAAAGTTCCACCAACAATCAGCAATTCTATCTTTGAAATATTATGACCTCTTGAATACTCCTGTTCTAATTTAGAGATTATCTGGTTTTTTGGATCATAATCTAATTTTTGAGCCAATCTTGTCACCGGTTCCTTTCCAGTATAACTTAATGGAATATTGAGTTCTTTCCCTCCAGGACAGTAAATACATCTTCCATGAGGACAGTCGTATGGTTTTGCCATGACTGTAATTACAAGCACACCAGATGCTGTCTTGATAGGCTTAACCATCATTGTTTTTCGTATATTACTGTCAATTGGTAAATATTTTACTATATCTTGAAATTTGGGAGTTTTTGATAGGTGATATTTTGATGAGGCACCTCTAATAAACGAAGATATGTCTTTTAATGAGAGTTCCTCCAGTAGAGTTAATTTATTAGCTATTTCCATGCAGGCTAAATCATAATCGTAACCCTCGTTTTGCCAAATAGAATCAAATGTACTCCTCATCTATGACATCATCGTTTACCAATACATTTATTTCTTATATACTATAGTATCTATATTCACATACGATTAAAAAAATGACTATTTTTGTTTGAATACAGCAGCAGTGTTGGAAATCTCATAGAAACAACCATTCAGGAAAATCGTATATTTACATTGAAGTCAAATACAATCATTGCATATTGCAAATGATCTAGAAACGCAATATAACCAGAAATAACATGATTCTTTGTGGATTCTTGATGAAGGTAGTATTTATGGAATTTATAATTGTGTGATAGACACTGACCCTAAAGTATAAACCTTCGTGCAGAATTATTTCTATTTTTTTTAATAATCCTAGTACAGTTAAATGACAGTATGGAGGTTAAGGAATTCCTAATACTTTCTTCACGATATCAAGAGTGTGATTTCTTTCTGGAGATACCAAGGAGCCAGTAACATTAGTGGTAGCGTTTATTGTTGGTAGTTCAGTTGGGGCAGTAACATTTGTTGTAACATTTACTGTTGGCTCTACAGTTGGCGTAGTAACATTTTTGGCTGGTAATTGAGCTTCTGCGTGGAGGTCCTTTATATACAGATAATCATGTTTTTCATTATATGCGAGATCAGAGATGGTTATCACCTTAAATTTGTTATCATGAAGGTATTTTATTTCCTTATGAAAGAGATCTACGTCAGTAACTGAATCTTTTTTGTTGTCACCAATTTTATGGTACATGATTATTGGTATCGCTTCTATTGTTCCATCTATATTGTATTTTGATTGGCTATTCACAACCTCAATGAATCTTTCTAACGCCTGAGAATCGGTATATGAATTTTCTTTTTTCTCAAAATCGTGACTCCAATTTCTTATAGCATACTTGTTGGCATAAGTGGGGGTGCCATTACCTGTGTAAGTTCTACAATCTTTTTGACCATATTGTTTCATTCCATCACATCTTAAAAACATAAGAGGATCATTTCCTCTGGTTGCGAACTCGTAGTATTTTGCAACGATTTCAACTACAGTTTTATTTTCGGATCCTGTACTAAATGGATATTCAAAGCTTGTAGGTTTTATTCCATAGTCATCAAGACATTTTTTTGATTTTCCAACTTCGTATTCAATGGATTTTTTTGAAAGTTCTGTTAGAGACGCATGAGACATGCTATGGGAGCCTATCTCATGTCCTTGGTCGTGCAATGTCTTGATCTCCTTCCAATTCATGTACCCATCCTTCTCACCCACATTATTACATATCACATCGAAAGTTGCCTTAAATCCGTAATTGTCAAGAACTGGTTTTGCATTCGTGAATTGATTCTTGTGACCATCAGAGAAAATAAGAATTATTAGCTTATCAACAGTCCTTTTGTTATCAGTTGATTTTGTAGATTGAGCTGAATGAAAGCTATGCTCGTATGAAAGAACAGATAATAAAGCCATTAAAAAACCCACGAATAATAATGGGATTATAGTTGTAAAATTCCTGTTACTCTTCAATGTTTATTAACAGATTCCAAATCCATATAATAAATGGATTTCAGTATACTTATGATATTCAATTAGATTCATTTAGTATTTGAATGACTTTGTCCCACAAAGTGTAACTAATACAAATAATTCTGTGTTGAATCGTAGCGAAAAGGTAATTTATGTTAATACATAAAATCAATCCATTGGAGTTTAGTGTTGCGTTTTGGAATTTGCAAAATCTTTTTGATGTTAATTCAGGTGAAATAGCGACTGACCTTGAGTTTATTCCAGAAAAAGGGTGGACAAAGGATGTTCTTGACAAAAAGATAGAGAATTTGAGCAAACCGCTGAGAACTATGAATAATGGTAGTCCTCCAGATTTGATTGGTTTTTGTGAAATTGAATCCGAAAAACTTGCAAGAGACTTGTGTGAGAATGTACGTTCTGGATATTATGAAGTTGCAAAATATATCGATGGGTCTGATATCAGAGGGATTGATACCTGTCTGGTTTATTCAAAGGATATTTTTGATTGTATTGAAACTAGATCATTCAGAATAAATTTTCGATATCCAACAAGGGATATATTTCTGGCAAAATTACGAGTAAAAGAGAATAATGCTGAGCTATCGGTTTTAGTTAATCATTGGCCATCAAGAAGAGGAAAGAAAGATGGGTTTGATCAATATGATACAGAATTTTCAAGGTGTATGGTTGCAGAAAATTGTGGAAGGATTGTGGATGACCTGTTAAAAATTCCATTTGAGGAAATCAAGTATTTGCAGCATGATATTCTTTCTGATAAAAATTATTTTAACATGATTAACATTCGGTGGAATAAGAATGTACTTTTGATGGGTGATTTTAATGATGATCCATTTGACAAGAGCATCTCAAAATATCTTCGCGCCAAAAATGATAAGGAGATATTTATGGAGTTGAACGAAACGCTAGAGATTCTTAGAAATACCGATAGAGATAGAACTGATAAACAACACTATTTGGAATACACAACACCTCTCTATAATTGCATGTGGAATCTTTCTGGCTATTCTTATTACCATTGGAGAAATAATTCTACAAATCTCTTTGACCAATTTATAATATCAAGGGGTCTCTTGTTAGGTGTGCAGAAATTAAAGATGAATTTAGAAAATGTGAGAGTATTCAATGAAGAACTGACTATTGGAGAAAATCTCTCTAATGATTATTTTGTTCCAAATGATCCCGAAAGATATCATCCAGCCCAAAGAGGAATTCCGATGACATTTGAGTATTTAAGAAACAATGGCCGTATTCCGAAACATCGAAAACCAAATACAGGTTTCAGTGATCATTTTCCAATACATGGTACTGTTAAAACACTGCCATACTGAGATAATCATTTACTGCTTATGGCTAGTCCAAGAAGCTTAACATAATTTTATTGACCGAGCCAAGGTGATCGCTCTTTCTAGATCATCATTCAAAATTTCCTGTTTTTTATATTTATTATTAAAGTATATCAGGTCTGCAATTTTTGCATTGTCCATATTAACTATGGTTGTAACATTACTTCCATTTTTAGAATTCCCACCAAATAAACGCTTAGTATTTCCTGTCAGTACTACAAGTCTATCTACAATGTTGAGTGATTTTGATGCATTTGAGATCTGAGCTTGAGTCTTTGATGGCTCGTCATTAAAAACAACCGTTACAGCAATCTTTGATCCGTAACTATCGTTGTAGGTAATATCTATTCCATCTCCAATCAATTTGTTGAAATTTAACTCATTTACATATCCTTCATAGTTTGTCAATGTCAAAAGATTACGTACAGCTTCGCGCACGTCAGGTTCAATTGATTCCAGATTATTAACACTCTTCTTAATCTGGATAAAATCTGATAGGGGTACATTCATCAAACTTCCCCTTATTTTGGACCCAGGGTAGATACTTTTTATAGTATTATCAATTATTGACTCATCAAATATAAAAGATCCTCGTTTTGATGCTTCTTCCGTAGCATGATAAAAAATGTTTAACATTGATCTCACATTTCTAAAGTCTGGAAATTCATCATAAACTAATTTAATTTTCATTCCAAGATCACTTTCGTGATCAGGAGTAAATTGGTTATTTTCATCATAGTGTCTTATATATTCAAAGATAATGTCATTTAATTCACTTAGTGTGTTGGAACCAGCCAGATCAATTTTATAGTTTGCCTTCTCCAATCTGTCAAATACTGATGAATTGTCTTTTTTAATTTCATTATATGAAGAAGGAGTGAGTATCAGCATTAGTATCGATGATGGTATGTGAGCATTAATTATTGCTTTAATAAAATCTAGTGATTCTTTTTTTGAATCAAATTCATCAAATTGAAATATTGTTACTTTGTTTAATAGTTTAAGATTCATATCAGTGATTGCGCGTAGACTATTTAATACGCCTTCAAGTGATCTGATTTTTGAGACATCACTCCTCAACCTATCTTCTATTAGTGATCTAATGATTTCGATTTGTATTTCAGAAAAGTCAGAGTTGAGTAATTCAGGCACATATTGAAAATTTAACTTCTGTTTCCCTTTTAGGATTTCTTCTGCCTTATGTTTAAGATTCTTGTTACCACTCAAGTTATCCAAAAATCCATAGTTAAATGCCTTCCTCACATACCTACTGTTATTTTCAGCCCTATTACATAAAAAATAAAGTACATTTCTTCTTAAACTTTCAATATCCTCTTGGTTAAATCCTCCAAGTATTGAATCATAAATGTTATGAATATCTTTCGGCGAAACTTGAGATAGATCAACATACGAGGTTACTGTATTTTCTACGAGATCCGGTAATCCTTTAATGTGAAATGCAAGGTGGGTCTTTCCTGAACCGACGTCTTGAATCATGGTAATCAATCTAAAATCTCTATCTGTTGGTTTTGTTCCATCGAGTTTTGAATAGAGATCAGAAATGCAAGTAACTATAGCCTCTCTTGCATCCCTGTGTGTGCTTCCTCCAAGAATTTGACTATCGGCAAAAGAAGGTGTAGGACTGCTTGGAAATGGGTTTAATTTTAGACCATATGGATACAATCTCATATGCCTCTCACATAGCCATGTAGTAAACCTCTGAGTGTCACCCCTTCACTCCCTCCAGTCGATAGCTCGTATTCGTTATGGTAGGTATTAACTAGTTGCTCCACAAGCTCATAAAACTCATTCTTGGTCAAATCAAATTTTTGGCTTAACTCATCCCTGACTTGTCCAAGCTCAATCCAACCAATTGAGCTATTTGATCTAGACAGAATGGTATCAAACTCGATTTTGAAATTGTCAAGATTAATTAGAGCTTTTTGAGATTCTGGGCTTTCCATCTTTAGGAGCTCAATCAAATTGTTTATTGCATCTTTGACACTATTTGAGTGACTATCCAGTTTTCTTTCAATGAATTTAATACGTTCAAATAAAATTCTAAATTTTGGATCTGCATTATTCAGATGCTTGAGATATACCTCTGATGTCCAACAATAAAATGTTGACCCCTTTTTATCAACACATACGTTTCCATCATTAACTAGATTCTCTAATGTCTGATCAAGGTCAAATGAAGTAAATTCCCTTTTTAAATCAGATTTTTTTATTCCGTTTGAACCCGTGGAGAGGATCTTCTCTAAAACTAATTCTTCTGAAGACATGAAAAATTATCAAAATTTTTTTATTTAAATTACAGTGTAATAGATCTGATTACCCATTATCAAGAATTTTAGATTAAAGATAATGTTATTAATTTATTTTTTAGATATTGACAGTGGGATGAAGATTACTCTTTACTGATTATTTAGATGATGAAAGTACTAGGGTAACTGACCATATTTTTTATTCAAATCCTAAATTATGAAATTGGACTTGAGAGAAAAAATGAACGGTAAGTAAATCAATTAATGATTAATTGATTGAATGAATAAATAACTTTGAAAAGTATATCCATATTCTATATTATGCCTAAGAGATTTTTCTATACATTGGATGATTTCAAAAAGAATTTACACAGATATGATGCATCATTGATTGATTACAATGGCAATCCAATTCCATGTATCTATATCAATTCTAAAAGGTATGATGAAATAATTAGAATAGTTGCTGGTAAAAAACTGGCTGTTGATGTACTATTGGATTTATTTCATGACTCAAAGCATGTTTTCGTAGACATATTAATGACTTACCTTGATTACGGTTTTGATGAAAATTATCTTTTTTATGCGAATCAAATGCCTCAATTCTTTGAAGCTTTGGCAAAGACTGGATTGATTGCCATTTCGCCATCGAATGCCGAAAGTGTTTCTCAGGGAAACTTGCTCGTAATTCAGCTTCCAAGAAAAGATAGTGCTGAGAGTGCGTACAATCAGATGATGGAGATAATAAATAAAGTAAAGCAATGACAAAATGTAGGAAGAAATCGATTGCGACGGCCGGGATTTGAACCCGGGTTACCAGATTGGCAATCTGATGTCCTAGACCAAACTGGACGACCGTCGCATCATATGTAGTGATGAAAAAAATTTGCTTATTTTAACTGTTTCCTTATTTAACGTGCAATATTTTTCAGAAAATTTTACAAAAATAACACTCAAAAATCATGTATTTCCTCACTCTTAATTGGATTGAACGTCGATGTTTCAATCAAAGTCATATTGTTTACCATTGTAAAATTTTTCTCTTTATTTAGTAACTCAAATGATCATGATAACAGTTGAGTAGCCTCTGCTTTCAGAGACATAGTCATCCTTTACTTCTTCCACAATGATTGTAATAGAAATAATACTTCCTTTTTCACATTTTGATGCGTCAAGTGTAATGTAGTCATCTAAGATATCAACAGTATTCATGCTCTCATCGCTTACCGAATTTAATACAGGACAACTTGATGAGATAAGAAACAAATCATTTTTGCTATATTTTCCTAACCTTACCATTCGTCCTTCTTGTGGTATCGCGTTTACTCTCAGAGGTATTGTCCCTCTGCCGTGTTTTGCATATCGTTTCATGGAACTAATAGATACTTCAAAATGAAACGGGTAGCTGGCTGTGTTTTCTGCCATTTTATTTATACCGTCATTCATAACTATGTCTACCTTCTTTATTGTATTACAGAAATTACTTATCCAACTATTAGTGGTTTTAACAACATTGTCAATGGAATCTTTTCTTTTGGAGGACTCTTCAATGCTTAACTGATATCTATCCACCCAATCTTTATAGTCCCTACTTATGTCGTTTATAAACTCCATACACGTGTTTTGATAATCTTCAATACTTGTGGCACGTTCAGAACTCGAATCAGTTGCGAACATAGGATACTGTCATAATATTACTAATTAAGATTTTACAAAGAAAGATCGAAACCCTGACTATCGAAAAATCTAGACTCGATAGAATAGAAGAAAAAATATAAAAGATGGAACAAATGTATTAAAAGTAATTTCTCTCATATTGTCACCGTATAAAACAAGCTACGCACTCAAAATCTTTGGACTATTCAGAACAATTAATCGTTAAAATATAATAACTAAAAAATATTAGTAACTAGGCTAGCCTAGTTATTTTCATTGTCATTATTTTCGTCAACCGAGTTGCCAGAAGCGATTGCTTCGTTAGAAGATTCACCGGCTGTTTGATTTTCCCCTTGCGCTTTCACTATTTCTTCCAATGACTGACACATTTCCTTTTCTTCGCTCAAGGAGACACAAAATTGTAGATCCTGTGTTTTGGTATCATTGGATACTTTTGCTGTTAGATTTGCTGTTAGAGGTACCTGCGCGGGGCTTCCGTCCGCACCATTTTGGACACTCAAGGTCACAATAACGTCCTTACCTCCTTCTGTTGATGAAGCATTCGTGTCGCCGTCGCTTTTAACTTTTAGGGAGAAATTCAGTGGTACATCAAACTGTTCTTGCGATTGTTGTTCTGTGGATGGTTGTTCCTGAGCTAAACTCATCATTGGATATGAGACAACAACCAATGAAAGGGCAATGGTTCCTAGTAGAATTAATGCTGGTGTATTCATTAAATTCATCTATGACTTTATAATAATTTGCTTATTTATCTATTTACTATCACTAACCATCACTTTTCCAATCTCAACACTTGTATTTATGCCACATAATGCCACAAAATAACATTTGTAACTAGTGCAATATTACTACTTTACTGCGTATTAATGCCACTTTACTAAGTCGGGTAAAAACAGAATTAAGCATTTCAGTGTCAATAAGTAACACATTCTAAATTCGATAATCAAATGTCCATTTTAGTGACAAATAGTGGCACTTTCTAAATATTACTCTTATTTACATCTTCAAATTAGGGTTTTTAAAAGGGACAGGATTATTTAAACATAAATTTAGAAACCTTACATATTATGATAGAATTGTTCTTAATTTAATGGTTCTATCAGTGGACTTTAGATCCTTTACTATCTTGAATACTATTGTTGCCCAAAGAGGATCTTAAATGCATCCAT
>DATADQ010000055.1:0-4665 GCA_036258455.1 Nitrososphaeraceae archaeon
ATTTTAGCAAAAAAGAGAAATTTGACATTTTAATCATGGGAAGTCGAGGACTGGGAAAGTTTAAGGAGTTAATACTAGGAAGTGTCACAAGCAAGATCGTGCATCACTCTCCCTGTGCAGTTTTGTTAATAAGGTAATGCTTAATGTTTTGTGATTTATATTTTTATGCCATATCGATCCTGGTATACCGATATTACAATAAAACATATAATCATGACCATAACCTGACGATAGGAAAATGTCCACCGATCTTGATTCTTTTACAATGACTGAAAAAGAGGGTCTATACAAGGCCGTCTTTTCTCGCAGAGATGTTAGATCTCATTTTATTGACAAGAAGATTCCCGATGACGTGCTTGTAAAAATTCTAAATGCAGCTCATCATGCACCATCCGTTGGCTACTCACAGCCCTGGGATTTTATTCTAATAAAGAATAAAGTTACAAAATTAAAGGTTAAGCATTCCTTTATTCATGAACGAGAAAGATCTATTTCTTTGCTTGATAACGATTTAGATAGACAAGTTAAATATATTAAATTAAAATTAGAGGGCATTCTAGAATCCGATATTAATATTTGCGTCACATACGACCCGGAAAGGTTTGGACCTTTTATTTTAGGAAGAACCTCAATACCAGAAACAGGAGAATATAGTGTGTGTTGTGCTATACAGAATTTATGGTTAACAGCAAGGGCTGAAGGAATAGGAGTGGGTTGGGTAAGCATACTCTCAATTGAAGATTTACGCAAGATTTTAGGAATGCCCAATCATGTTAAACCAATAGCATACCTTTGTCTGGGATATGTCGATAAATTTGAAGATAGACCGGATTTAGAAAGAGTTGGCTGGTTGAAAAGAACGATACTTTCTAAAGTAATTCACTTTGAAGATTGGAATAGTACAGAAATAAATAATTGGAACAGTACAAATAGAATGATACAGAACCTGGATGATAGTTCAGATCGTTAATATTATATTGTTTAATAGTAATAATCACAATTAAAAAATTTTTCAGACGTAGTGAATGTTTACAACGAACTTCACAAACAGATTGAATTAATTTGTAACAAATACCAAATATATATCAAAATTGTAATAATTGAAATTAATTCTTCGTAATTGCTCTAGAATTAACTTTGTTTCTAATATGTGTACGAAGTTCTTCCTTTATAGTTTTGGTAACAATGGGAAGAATTCTGGGATCATCAACTTTTGGTATTATGTAATCATCCCTAAGATGAATGTCTTCAACTATACTCGCAATAGCATTTGCTACAGATACAAGCATAAACTCACTTAGATTATTTGCTCTAAGATCCAGCAAGGCTCTTAATACTGACGGAAACACTACTGCATTGTTGATCTGATTAGGAAAGTCGGATCTGCCTGTTGCAACAATTCTTGCACCGTATTCTAACGCATAACCAGGTATTATTTCAGGATCCGGATTACTTAGAGCAAATATTATTGCATCATGATTCATGGATTCTATCATTTGTTTATTCAAAATATCCGCTTTTCCAGACACACCAATAAATACATCTGATTTGCTAATTACGTCTTGTAAAGTTCCACTTGCCTTTCTAATATTTGTGCTAATGGATATCTCTTTCTTGTATGGATTCAAATCATTAATATCCGTTCTTCCGTCGTATATTGCACCTTTAGTATCAGTAACAATAATGTCTTTACAGCCTGCCGTCTGCAAAATCTTGAATACACCATACCCTGCTGATCCCGAACCTGATATAATAACACGTATTTTGTGTAGTTCTTTTTTTACCAACTTGAGCGCATTTAGCAGTGCTGCAAGTGTAATTATGGCAGTTCCATGTTGATCATCATGAAAAATAGGGATTGATGTTTCTTTACTTAATCTTTCAACTATTTCTAGCACTTTTGGTGATTCAATATCCTCTATATTTATTGCACCAAAATTTGGTTGTATCATTTTTACAAATCTGATAATTTCTTCTTTGTCTTGAGTGCTAATGCATAGGGGAATCGCATTTATATCTCCTAACGCTTTGAATAAGACTGATTTGCCCTCCATTATTGGCAGAGCAGCTTCTGGACCAACATTGCCCAATCCAAGAACTCTTGTTCCATCACATACTATTGCCACATTATTCCATTTTGATGTATAATCATAAGCTAATTTTTTATGATTACTTATTTCTATGGCTACATATGCCACACCCGGAGTATAAATTAGCCCTAGTGTTCCCTTTTCTTCAGATGCATTATCCAAAGAAACCCTACTTCGAATTTCGATCTTTCCCTTCAACATTCTATGAAGGCTAATAGCGTCATCCCTTAATGTCAAATGAATTCATCCCTTAATGTCAAATGAATTCAATTATAAATTCAATTATATTTTATTTTGTTTTCTAGTACGTCCTATATTTCAATTTTCTTCATCTATTATAGCATGTTTTTGGATAGATGAGATAAAGATTTAGTCTCTCCCCCTCTATCAAGTTATACATATTTTATAAATGATAATTTTGAACATTCACAAGTGTCTATCCATAAAGTCTCAATGAGAAATAAACGAATGAATAAAACAGAATTGGAATCACAGTATGTTCGTAGTAATGGAAATCAGCACGATGCTGAAGGAAAAATTAGTAACACTATTGAACATGAAATAGAATGTCCAAGGTGCTATGATATTATGACTTTATGCTCCGACTTTGATCATCTCTATTATCTTTGTGAAGAATGTGATTTCTCCTTGTACACATTAAAGTAATTCTCGTAGATGGGTGTTTCAAAGTATCAAAACTAAAAATGTCCTGATGTTAAACCAATGCAGTCACAGTTTAGTATTAATGATAAACAAGAAGAAAAATTGCTATTTCAAGTACAGGCCATATTTCCAATCAGACGATTCCATTTCTTTTATGAATGAAAGCAGGACATCCTCTAACATTTGTAGAATTTCATGACCCTTTTTGATATTTGCTTTTTGAGGAGCGCCGGTTGCTCCAGTTGAAGTTAATTCGTCAAATTTCCAAAATATTCTGATATTTTCAGGTAATTTTGGAATAACGTCTTTTGGTGCAGACTCCATGTTTACTAAATCTGGGCGAACTGCAAGAACCGCAGAGGTTTCTGCTTCACCACCATGACCAAGACCACTCCAAACCTCAAAGAGATCTTTCTTTAACTGGCCTACTAGAATCCACCAAGATTCCAGACATGCTATTACCATCTCAGGATGTTTATTTTTTATAATTCTGGCTGCAATTTCTATCGGACCAATATTTCCATCATGACCATTTATTATGAGTACACGACTTACCTTATTCTGAATAAGACTTGAAAGAAGATCAGAAATTATACCCACCAAGGTTTCAGGATTAATACTCATCGTCATTTGAAATTGGTCATGATGTAAGCTGACTCCATATGGAATAGCAGGAAGAACAATAACATTACTTACCTTAGTAGCAAGCCTTTTTGCAATTTCTGTAGGGAAAATAAAGTCTGATCCGAATGGCATATGATCTCCATGGTTTTCACAAGCGCCAAAGACTAGAATGGCAATAGTTTTTTCATTTACCGTTTTCCTAACTTCTACGGCATTCATTTCTTCAATAAATCGTTTGTAATTTCCTTCCATACTGCTATTTGTCATACAGGTTAATAGTTAGTAATACAATCTTTTATAAAATATTCAATTTCTGAGTTAGAAGATAATAAATCGTGATCTTTCATATAACAATCTAATCCGGTATAGAATGTTAGCGCATACACTCCTCTGCTCCTGACTTGCTCTCATAATTGCTTAATAAGGCAGTGAGTAATAAATTACGAAACACCAGTTGAGCCAAATATCTTAGACTATATCACTAGTGATATGGATTAATAATGTTGTATTTATTTAAACCCTATAATATTATAGTATATCAATGGTTAATGCATATGTATTGATTTGTTGTGATCTTGCTTCATCAGAAAAAGTAGTTGAACAGTTGGAAAAAATTGATGGTGTTCAGGAAGTTTCTCCGGTATCTGGTGTTTACGATATAGTTGCTAGAATATCTGCCACGACCGAGGAGGAATTAAAATCTATTTACATGGATATTAGAAAGATGAAGAAAGTACTAACCACAATAACGTTAATTGTTTCTAAAACATTATAAGAAAACACGTTTATTAATTACTTTTTTTAGTTATATTTTTTTGTACAAATCTTAGAAAGTGATACTGAATCAAGATTGCATCAGTAACTGAAGGATTAAGTATAAGACAATAAAAAGTATTTTGCATATTGAAAGCTATCTAACTAATCTACTAAGTGTGGACGGTGTAGCAAATTACTACGGCAAGATCTTGACATTTAATGAGGCTAACGTATACTTTCTTTCATTATTACAAAATACTCCATGGAAGAACGATGAGGTAGTAGTATTTGGGAAACATATAGTTACCAAAAGAAAAACTGCTTGGTATGGTGATTCTAACTATGTGTATATTTATTCAGGTACTATAAAGGAGGCATTGCCATGGACTAGAGAACTCATGAATCTTAAACAAATTGTCGAAAATCTATCGAATACAAAATTTAATTCCTGCTTATTGAACTTATATCATGATGGCAATGAAGGTATGGGATGGCATAGCGATAATGAAAAATCAATTGAAGATAATAGTAC
>DATADQ010000056.1:0-8803 GCA_036258455.1 Nitrososphaeraceae archaeon
CAAGGCGCCGGGGGTGGGACTCGAACCCACGAGTCCCGAAGGACATCAGCTGGCACGTCAATAATAAGATCTCGAGGCTGACCCCTCATAGGGTCTACGACTTACCTAGCTTGGGTACCCCGGCATTTCCTGGTAGGGTTATCGCAATTATATTTGCAATTTTTTCTATTTAAATCTAGATCAGCAATGCTTTAACATTCAATACAACCAATTATGCTTAAAATATCTGTTTATAGTAGATATGAAACACTAAAGCAAGCATATTTTTGTAAAAGTAAAATTATATAACAATAGAAGTCATGTGAGTGTATGTTAAAATCAGTAAAGCCTCCAGCTTTAGAAGAAGTACGAAAATTAACTATAATTGATATAGCTATAATGACAGGATTGGCTGATTCTTTCAGAGATAGTCTAAAGAGATACACACATATCGATCCATTTACTATGCCAGATCCCTTTACAGATAAAGACTACGACTATTTTGTTATCGCTGATAGGAGACAGCTTAATAGGATAGTTGCCATGATCGTTATCAATAAAGATCTATTTGCCGAGGTACCATGGGACAATATACTTGGTATACGTTTAATTATATTACCGATATCAAAACAAAATGCAGTAGAACTAAAAAGTGAAATTATGCCTAAGGATACCAATAACTTTTATCCGTTCAGACGTTCGGGCATAATTGCTGGATATGCTATGTTCGCATATCAGATTTGTGGACTACATCAATAACGTAACAGATTACAGATTACACAGATTCAAATCTTTTTTCGTCGGTTCATTTATGATTTATGATGAGACTGATATTATAATTAGTTCAATATTATTACATTAATGGCTCTTCTCTTATTATCAATCGACCGTCTGGAGAAATATTTATACCCATAGTATTGAGGATGGTTTCTGCATATTGTTTTTCTTCTCTTTCAATAATATGTTTGGCCATCTTTAATCTGTAAGCTGGGGCCCAATGTTGTCCTATTTTATATTTGCCGCGCATTTCTTTTGGGACTATCTTGATAACAGCGACTTCGTGTACAGCTGGCGTAAAGGAATCGAGAATCTCATATTTTCCCTCTTTTTGATATTTTTTCATAAGTCCATTCAATGCTTGGGTTTTTTCTTCGTTGTCTTCAACAATAGATGCAGTTCCTTTTATAACCACACTAATATAGAGAGTATCGGCTTGTGATGCATCAGTAGGATGGAAATAATATGATGGTAAGAAGCAAATATGCTGATCTACTTCAAACCCCACCTTCGAGTTTCTTTTAATATTATCGAGTTTTTCACCCAAAGGATAGGAATGCATATACACTGCATCTAATCTTCTTATTGTATTTGTTAAATTGTTATTCGGATTCGGATAATCTTGCTGCAAATATACAAAATTCATTGGGATTATCTGTGGATATCCATTAATATCAATTGATGCTATTCTTCCTACCAGCTGGTTATTTAGAAACTCTATGATTTTCTTTTTAGATTGTATTTCTAATTTTTTTGTGATTTGCATTTATCAATCATATATATACTGATTTTATATAATTAACTTGTAGATCGTTAGCAGTCTATGCCCATTGTCATAGCATTAAAAATATAGTTTACTCCCATTTTTAGTAGAGTAGTTCATATATTGGCCTAAAAATGCTAGGCCAACTCCTCTTGTTAACATTTAACATATAGACTTTCATTAGAAAAGGGCCTTTTGTTAACAAATGATTTCTGTAATTTGTATAACATGAGATGCCCTATAGTTTTATTAACAGTTTTAGGCTGTTAAGTTCAGTTAGCGGTAATAAAAGAAACTTAATAGTTCGAGTGGAAATAGAGGGGTTCAATTCGCCCATTTTAACATTGTTAACAGGTATTCTAACGCTCCAGTGGAAATAAAGGGGTCATTTTCTGCTGTTCTGTTTTTTGTTCAGGTTCTGTTAATAATGGTGTTAATGCACTACATATTTGACAGTCACGCACCCTGTTATTTCGTGTCCAATCAATATTCTCATAAATCAATTAATTAAAATAATATATTTTATATCTTAATCTATAATAATTGATTTGTGTGTTTAAAAGTCATTATTAATAGAGTGTTAACATAATATTAACAAGTATTATCGTGTTGGAAAGGAAGGATAGGGGTGCCTGTATAAGATACTAATAATTCATGTAGGAGTGGATAACTAGACTTGAGCGACGATATTCTAGAAGGCATCTTCACAAAAGCCACAGCAGGAAAAATATTGATAAAAGATCGCAAGACATTAACAATAGATTATGTCCCAGAAAAGCTTCCCTTTAGAGATGAAGAAGGTAAAACAATAGCACAGACCTTATCTATAGTCTTAAAAGGTGCAAGACCGTCTAATTTATTATTATTTGGGAAACCTGGTACAGGGAAGACAGCAGTAATAAAGAATATAATTAATCGTCTGCAAAGGAAAGCAAAGGAACTAGAAATAGAAGTTATAGTGCCGTTTGTAAATGCCAAGACTGCAAATACAGCATACAAAGTTCTCTACGAAATTGCAGAGGAAATGGGAATAAACAAAGGAGAAAAGAAGCAGCAAGTATATTTTACTGGATTGTCTATGGGTGAAGCAACTGATAGGATCCTCGATTTTATACAAAAGAAAAAAAAACTTCATGTTATTCTTGTAATTGATGAGATCGATTCACTTGTAGACAAAAATGGTGATGATATTTTATATAACTTCACAAGGGCTAATGAGAGGATGTATGAAGGTGGTTTCATTAGCTTAATTGGAATATCTAATAGTCTAACATTTAAGGACAAACTAGATCCACGTGTAAGGAGCAGTCTAAGTGAAGAAGAAATGGTGTTTAATCCATATACAATACTACAATTACAAAAGATCTTGTATGATAGGGCTAAGTTAGCATTCAATGATGGTGCTATTTCTACGGCAGCAATAAATTTATGTGCAGCGATGGCTGGAAAAGAAAATGGAGATGCAAGAAAGGCAATTGATCTGCTGAGAGTTGCTGCAGAGATTGCTGAGAGAGAAAGAGCGTCAGACGTACAGGAAATACATATTAGACAGGCCCAGGAAAAAATTGAAAAAGATACCAATTACGAAGTTTTAAGAAATTCTACTACTCATACCAAAATAGTGTTATTGGCAATTATGAAATCTAAGAATGGAAATACAGGAGAGGTTTATGAAATCTATTCATCATTATGTAAATACACTGAGCAGGAACCGCTTACCCAACGTCGTATGACACAAATAGTAAGCGAGCTGGATCAGTTGGGATTGGTGATGACTGATGTAGTAAGCCAAGGGCGTTACGGCAGATCACAAAGAATCAAAATTGCACTTCCATCTTTGACTGTTAGAGAAGCGCTAAAAGACGATCCGATACTTTCTACATTAGTAATGGTTGATTAAAACTCATTTGGTACGGCTGAAGCGTAGCCAAATTGACCAGGATTGCAATTCCTGGAGTAGGGACAACACCCATTGTTTGTTGAAATTTGGTTTGTGACTGCCATGCACCTGAATTAACTATTAATGTTCCCCGGTAGTTCTGGACATCCATAACGTGTATATGTCCCGAATGAAAAATGTCTGGAACCTCCGTAATTACCATCATATCTTCAAGTTCAGGTGCTATAGGGGTACGTTGTCCATAAATTGGAGATAAGTGTCGGGCTTTTAACAATATTTTCATGGCTTCTGCAGGTTTTGAATAGTCTAGACCCGGAGTAGTTGCAATGATATCATCTAGGCTCTGACCATGATACATCAAAACTTTCACACCGTCTAATTCTACCATACTAGGATTTCCTATCATTGTAAAATTCTCTAGTAAGTATAGTTCATTAAAGTCTCTTTTTGGTAACGATGGCTGTGGTAATGCCCTTCTGCCTGGGTCATGATTTCCAGGAATTATAAAGACTCTAAGATTTTTTGGAATCTTGTTAAGTAAATCTACTGCATGTGAAACTTGTTTGGATGTATCTGTTTCAAGTAATTCTTTATCTTGATGGGGAAAGATTCCTATGCCGTCAATTAAATCTCCCCCTATACACATGAATTTAATTTTACGTACAAGTTCATCCTCACTCGAGGAAAGCCAGTTTAAAAACCTACTAAATTCGGCTTCCATAAAATTCTTGCTTCCTACATGGATATCAGAAATTAAGACAGCATAGGATTCTATCTTTGATCTAGCCGGAAGATGATCTGGAATATCCGGAGAAATTATATCCTTTACAACGAAACCTTGAAATCCTTTTTTATTATTGCTAATGTTTTCAACTTCTAGCATAATCATTTGATCAAGAGTAAGCATTGAAGCTTGTTTCTTCAATTCGTCTGTAATAGCCAATGCACTAAGGCTTCCACTAAAGTCATCAATTACTATTTCTACTCCATTCTTCTTTCCACGTTTTGACATTAAGAGACCTGATACTATAGAAGTAGAGTTTGAAATGAAATTTCCGCTCATATCAAATGATTTCTCTGATTTTATATTATTACTATTACGACTTGTCTTTTGCTTTATATGTGTAATTTTTGTGATTCGTTTACTCTCAGGACGTAAAGATAGAATACGAAGAGATTTTTCATATCGGCTTCGGAAAAGTGCAGTATAACCTTCAACTCCCTCTCCAGTATTAACATTTATGCTTGCATCTAAAATTACCTTATGATTATGCTGTTTTTCTAATACAGAATTATTAATATTGATATCTATATTACTACTCCTGCTGTCCTCTGCGATAACTTTGCTTTCTGGATTGATAAGCTTTTTTATATCATCAATAATAATAATAGAACTTTGTTTCTGTTTACTTTTTATTTTAATAATATCTTGTACGATCCTTAAAATATCGGTATCAAGGCCTTTGAGCATAGCAAAGGCATCCGGATGCATACGATATCCGTTACTAGTAAGAAATGAGAGTGCATTAGATATCTCTTTATTCAATTGGTTTACCAGATTATATTTTATACCATAATTAACCTTATTGCCGAATATTATTATACAGTCACTTCAGAAAAAATAAACTATATTCTGCTGCTATATACAATTGGTTAAGATAACCAAAATAGAATTAAGAAGGGGGTATTAAATGGAGATTAAGTCCTTATCTTCCAGTATCTTACATTTATAAGCAAATGCCGTTACATTTGATTTTGTCGTATGGTTTGGGCGTATTATTTGAGAAAATATACCAAAAACGGGCCTGACTCGTCTACATTGATATCAATTATAACAGTCTTTTTGCTTTGATATCGACTTTATCGATCGATTCTTCAGTTAGTTGTCAACCAACCTAACACTCTTACGTTATAGTCTTTTTATAGTTTCATGCACAATTTAATCTAATGATTATGAATAGAAAATTCGTTTTCTTGAGTTCAATGTCAATACTTTTGGCGAGTGCAGGAATGATGTCTTCAAGTACATCATTAATTCAAACTCGGGTGGCAGAAGCGCAACAATTATCGGGAGACATTACAGCATCATCAGGGACAGACCCCTTTGGAGGGGAGAAACTGGGAACAATCACCGTTGATTCTGAAGGTAATACTACCAATATCGCAGCCGATTTCAATGAGTCGCCTGGAGAAGGAAATGTCTTCGAAGGTTGGCTTGTAGATGCTGGTGGATCGGGCTATAAATTAAGTCTGGGTCAGTTTTCTAATGGCACGTTGAATTTTACACAAAACATGGTGAATCCTTATACATACAAAAACTTTGAAGTAACAGAAGAACCAGCTGGAGACCCAGATCCAAATGCAGCTGCGTCTAAAGCAGGATTCGAACTATCCAATCCTTTTGGTCAATAGTGTTTAACGGACGGACGCGACAAGTTTACAACCTATTTTTTTACATTATTTCATCCTTTCTTATTAGTATTTAGCCTTTTTGGAACCTTGCATTTTCTGGTTTTGTATCCGATTACAAATTCTGACTATATGATAGAGGATTGTTTTATTTTTGCAACCAAAGTGCGAAATAATGAGATTACTGCGAGGAGCTGTAATGTCAGTTTACCATCTGTTAACTATTTTTGTAAATGAATGATAATCATATTATTGTAGGAAAAATAAAACAAACTATTGTGTCCCATGGAAATGATAATACTACTGACGAGGTTTATACAAGAGAACAAATCAAAAAGATGTTAGAATATTCCGACTTGAGGACAAAATATCATGTAATATCTATCAATCCTTTTATTTTTTTTGGATACGATAGGGTACGATATAAAGTGTTAATAATATCAAAAAATTTATGGTTCTTATTCTATTTTTGCGATGATACATTTATTCTTATAACGAGTTTTTACAAAGATTACATACTAAAGGTAAAAAAAAATTGTTTTACTCTGAAAGAATCTTAAGAAATTAATAAAAATTATTTCATATTTTTCAGTAACGAGAACTATCTTCTAAGTGTAAGGTTAAATGCTATTTGTAAATTGGGATGAATCTTTCCGTGAACATCTTCCATTATTTTGGAAGGACTTTCTTTTATATCTATATGCTTTCTTAAATCGTATAATGCACCACTGAGATTAGATTTTGCCTTATTAATAAAAGCAGAGTTAGAAGAAGATACTTTTAATTCACTATTGTATATTTCTATCATTCTATCAGATATTTCCAAAGCACTGTAGTAGCTAGAATTGTCTATCATCATAGTATTTTCTTGATTTATCATGTGGCTTGAATGTACAGTCATATTTGCTGTACTATTGGAATAATTTAGACCACTAGTGACATTAGAAAAATTCATGCTCAACATTATATTTGAGGGAACTCCAAAAGCATATCCGTAGTTTCTTAAAACTTCATCTCCTAGGTTTGCTAGAACTAAAGCAATAATTGTATTGTTATAAAACTGGTCGCTATCTATAGTAAAAGAGTTCTCGCTAATGAGTATCTCCTCCAATATGTTTTCGATATTTTTAGTGTAATCAAATGAACTCAAATTATTATTATTTCTATTTGAAATGCTATCATTAAGAAGTTGGTTTTCTATTATTAGTTTGTTAATGAGAGTCAGAAATGATGAATTGTCGTTAGTGTCAAAATTATGTGCAAAGATAACCGGATCTTTAGTGTTAATGAATGATACGAAAAGTGTCAAGAAAAAAATAATAAAAATTATTTTATGCATTGTGATTAAGAATAGATTAGAGACTACTCAACCATTAATGGAAATATTAAATAATAGAAGGAAATAACATTGCAATTTTATTACCGGTGTTCAAAAAGCTGTATCCGAGTATTTCCAGTATCTGCAACATATACTCTTCCCGTCTCTTTATCTACACCAACTCCTTCAGGTTTACTTATTTGTCCATCACCTGAACCTGTTTCACCAAATTTAGTTATGAATTGTCCATTACTCGTAAATATTTGTATTCTGTCATTATTTTTATCAGTAACATAGATATTATCATTACCATCTATCGAAAGCCCAGAAGGTCCTTGAAACTGCCCATCATCTGTTCCCTTAATGCCCCACTTTGTAATGAATTTACCATCGTTTGTAAATTTCTGAATTCTATTATTACCATAATCGGCAATGTATACATTCCCCTTCGAATCAACGATAGAACTTTCCGGTTTTGATAACTGTCCATCACCTTCGCCTTCAGAGCCCCACTTTGTAATGAATTTACCATCATCAGTGAAGACCTGAACGTTTGCAAGGTCTCTATCGGTTACAAACAATTTTCCCTCTGCATCATTCGCCGGAACATGAGGATGTAAAAACTGCCCATCACCTTCTCCTTCACTACCCCATTTCATTATGAAGGTACCATCGCTTGTGAATTTTTGAATTCTAAAGTTGAATTGATCGGCTACATAGATATTTCCCTCAGAATCTATAGATAACGCAGATGCTTTATGAAATTGCCCATCACCTTCGCCTCCCTCACCAAACTTTGCTATGAATTTACCATCTGGATCAAATATTTGAATTCTATGATTGGCATAGTCAGCAACATAAACTCTTCCATTATAAAAATCAACATCATTTTGTCCATCAAATTGTCCATCACCTTCACCTAAAGAACCCCACTTCGTAACAAACGAGTAGATCGTATCTGTTTGTCCAAAAGTATGTAAGGGAAATGCAAAAGCAAAATAGCTTATGAAAATTGGAAGTATTGCAGCTGACGCTAAATATAATTCAGTCCGCATATCGACAATTTGTCATTACGAATTATTAAGAAATGTGGTACAAGTGTCTAACCGTTATAATTACCAATTGATATGATCAGAGGACGTTCTTAGTGTTGCTAAAAGATCTGTCATACTTTGTTATAATACGATCACAAGATATCCTAAGAATAATAATAAAAATCTAAATTAGAATTAGATGTAATAATTGAAATAATTACCAAGTTCTGATAAATGATCTTTTAGAATTTGTTATTTTACATCCTTTTCTGTACATCTTTCACAATATTTTTCTATTTAGCGTAGCATCACCTACATTGAGTAATGCTTCCTGAGTAACCATGTTACCGCAATTTACAAATTTTATCTTTCCACCAACATTAACAAAGAATGGACTTAAGGATTGTTTGAATTCTTCATTTCCCTGTCTTACCAAATATTTTTCAATGACTAATATGTTATAATTTGTTTTTTCTCTGGCGAAATTACAGAATCAAAGGTTTTATGGCCTATTGCAAGACTGTGGGTGTTAATAACGAAATATGCGCTCATATGAGCGCATATTTCGTTATTAACACCCACAGTCTTGCAATAGGCCATAAAACCTTTGATTCTGTAATTTC
>DATADQ010000057.1:0-2608 GCA_036258455.1 Nitrososphaeraceae archaeon
ACCTGTAAAAAATTCAACGGAAAGAAAAAGGCCTATTGAACCTAGACCAGCCACAATTCCTAGTAGAAAGCCAATTACTATCCACTTTCTGAAATAAGTAAAATCTAAATTCCATCTCATACTTCTTATTGTTCCTATTATTGATACTATTTGCGAGTAGTAAGGCAGATCGGTTTTCATTTACTGAAAATTCATCTTCAACATTTAAACGCTGATACCCCTTTTAATAATTGTTTTACAGTTTTCTATTTTTTTGACCTATATTATTCTACACAATTTTAATATAATAATGAGAAATAAAATTCAGAACTGTGTATAGAGGCATGTATAAAAATTATCTAGAAACCTATTTCCACCTTAGATACTCAAGCACATCAATAGTTTTACCAACGATATCCTAATCTTACTGACCTATTCATTATCATTTTCTACGTATTGGTTTTGTATTTCAAATGGCTTAGAACGCCAAGTCAAGTTACTATAGGGATAGCTGCATACTACAGTTGGTGCATTTGTTCTGTCGAGTTCTCTTATGATGGCCTCTGCTTATCCTGTTTGAGATCAGGATTTATTCATTCATATAATTAGAACTAAAAATTGTGTGAATATGATTCAAAGCAAATGAAATTGGAAAAAGTCCCAACTTCAAACAAACGAAATTCATTCTGCACATTTTGAAAATTAATCCATTACTCTCCAGAAATTTTTTGTTATGAATTCCACAAGATTGCCAGAAGGATCTCGAAAATAAATTGATCTGGATTTTATATCATTTTTCCATGCAATTTCCTTTTCGATTTGTATATTATTTTTTTCTAGCAAATCCCTTGCTTCCTCATATTCATCTAATTCGATTTCAAAGGCAAGACGAACCATTGAAGGCGGAATAGGTGTGCCATGACAGGTTTCTTTTTCAGCTGCAGTTACTCCGTGATTAAAAATAAGAAGCATGTTTTTATCTGTCTCCAAGAAAACATGCCTACCTTCGCATTAAGAGACGAGCTCTAAGCCTAATTTATCAACATAGAATTCTTTCATTGTATCTAATTGAGATGAATATGGATGTTTCAACAATCTTTCTGAACTTCATTTTAACCTAACGAAGTTAGCAGATCAAACAAAATAAATTATTTGATAGTAAAACTTGTTCTCTTGTACCAAGGCGAGATAGCGTTATGATAATAAAGTAGTTAATGATAACAAGTTGCGACTGAATATTCAGTCGTATCCCGATAAAGTTGGTCAGGGTTCCAGCATTGCTTTTGCATACACCATCTTAAATGGCTTGGATGCTATCACTACAGTATCATACTGATTAGCAATATTGCCTAAGAAGTAGTTTTGTGGTCCTATATTTCCTTTCAGTATCCCGAGATCTTTACTATTTACTAAATCTCCTTTGTTAGTAAAGTATACATGAAGCTCTGGTCCATTAGTTATGTTAAAGCGTTCAAATCGTAGGAACTCGATATCATTTACAGAGAGAATTCTTGAAATCCCACTGACTTTTGAGATGTTTCCAGAATTCGTAAAGTTACCGCTCCTTAATTCATAGATTGACGACATATCTGTATTTGGTGGAGCCATCGCCTGTATAGTTTCATTTACCTCGTTCTTTATTTGCGCAGCGCCCATCATAACCATATTCATATCGGTATTACTCATGTTGTTTATCGCCGAGTTTCTTTGGTCCTCTGTCATAGCATTAAACTGTTTGTAGGCCTCCATAGACCGCTGTTTTAGCTCATCAGAATCTTCCGTGGCATTCGAAGCAAGAGTTAATGTTATTCCTAAAAGAGCCGTTAGTAAAACCAACACATAAATCAACAATCTGTGATAGTGCGTATTGTCAAACATTAAGTATAAAGTCCTGAAACAACAATAGATAAAGTTTATTTTAAATTAGAATCTCTAAATCATCAAAATCCTTTTGGACTCTTACTTTTGATTTAACTATGTGATAGAACATTAGTTTCGCCGACTTTTACCTTATACTACTATAGAAACGCGAGGACTCTGATAATTCAAATTCTAAATTAATATGCCTTCCTATACGGTTATTGTGTGATATCCAGTGGCACCATTGGGAAAAGGAGGACTCATTTCAGTAGTTTGAACCTTTCCTGTTTTGTCAGTGGCTCTAACTACAACGGAATAATTTTCTTTATTTGGCGGTACATATCCAGCAGTCCAAAGTACCCAAGTGTATTGTGAAAGAGGATCCTTTACTTGGGCTGTTTTCCAGGTAGTCCCTCCATCAGTGCTAACTTCGATCTTAGCTATTCCTCTGTCTCCTGCAAACGCTATCCCTGCAATCGGAACTTTACCCCCATAAGAGGAAGCTGTAGTTTCGTCTAACTTTCTGAACCTTTGTCTTGCTGGTGCCTGCCCAGGAATTAATATGGACGAACCAGTTTTGTCCTCAGCGTTATTTGCCCATCCTAGTCGCTGCCAATAGCCCTCATAGACCTTATCTACTAATTCAATTTCTGTTATCCACTTTGGATTCATCATTCCGTAGAGACCTGGTACAATTGCCCTAACGGGGAAACCATGCTTCGGCGTAAGAGGTGTATAATTCATATCATAAGCCAGTATAGTCCCTTCC
>DATADQ010000058.1:0-5950 GCA_036258455.1 Nitrososphaeraceae archaeon
TTATTAGAAATAATGCGAGTATTTAATTGTGACACAACAGATTAATGGTAATCTAGACGATCCTAATATTCGAAAACTCTTTGAAAGTAAGAATTTTGTTTTTTTATCTTCATTAATGAAAGACGGTTCTCCTCAGGTTACACCAATGTGGGTAAATATTGAAAATGGCTATATTCTTGTTAATACTGCAATAGGCAGGTTAAAACAAAAGAATATTTCTCGGGATCCTAGGGTCGGCTTAGCAATAGCCGACCAAAATAATCCATATGATAGTGTTACTATTAGGGGCGAGGTGATAGAGGAAATTACTGGAGTTCCGGCTGAAGAACACATTGACAAGTTGGCAAAAAAGTATATTGATAAAGATAAATATCCTTATAGGTCTCCAGGAGAAGAAAGGATCATATTAAAGATAAAACCCAAAAGGATATCTCATATAAAGTAGTAACGAAATTAAAGATTAATTTATTTGAAGTGAGCCGAAGGAGTATGAATTGTTTTTGACACAAATTTTGGTCGCTATTAACTGAGATTAAGAACTAGAAGAGTATCCGATAGCGCAAGTCCGGATGCGGTGCCATGCGATACACTAGTGTATGTAATCTATTTCCAGCATAAAGAACTAGTAATCAAATGCTTGGCAATGGAATAGGATCGTGAGCCACAGTTGGCTTTGAAGCTCTTCCACATCTTGTCATTCTAAAATAATAATAACTTGAATAGCTTTGTTCAATGAAGAATAATGACAATTACAGTCATAACTGGAGCTCCAGGTGTAGGGAAGTCGACAGTCGTAATACGTGCAGCCAGTGCATTAAAAGATAGAGGCGTTAATGTGGGAGGTATAGTTTCCAGAGAGCTCAGAACCAATCATATTAGGGTAGGATTCGAGTTCATTGATCTTATCACTAATGATAAAAGAGTCCTGGCATTTATTAATGGAAATGGTCCTAAGATTGGGAAATATTTCGTTGACCTTGCGGGCTGCCGCTTTGCAGCTGAAAAACTGAGTGGTGCGATAAAGAATTCTGACGTCATTATTTGTGATGAAATTGGTCCTATAGAACTCAAATCAAGAGAGTTCATAGACTCGGTAAAGAATTTACTTGTTGTCGACAAGAAAGTAATAGTTGTTGTACATCAAAAGTTACAACATCCCCTAATCGAGCAGTTCAAAAAGAAATCTAGTCTTATAATCAATCTCAATTTGGAAAACAGAGCAAAAGTTAGTCAAATATTGCTTAATAGATTATTGGTTGAATGATATATGCCATATTACTGGATATTTTGAAAAAGAACTAGACTAAAGCTCTATTCATTTATCGAACTGTATTTGGGATGAATTACTAAATCAATTATCGCTCTTGGGACTGATGCAAGTAGAATCCCACTCCTACTTCTCTGCAGGATTTCTGGCCGAGCAATATTATTACTGCCTGCTTCTATATCACATATCTTTGCTTTCTAACCAATTACCTATTTGAGTAAATGTCATTTTATGGTAATCGTTTAAGTGTATAAGTAAGGAAATTAAACTATAGTAATAATAATACGGTCTTTTACAATAACAGTTTAGATTTTTTTTGGGATTACCATACACAGTGAAATTCTCTATCATTTCTAAAATAGCGTACGGAATTGATTCTCTAGGATTTGTATTATTGTCATTCTGAGTTTTCTTTGATTCTGCTGCTATATCATAACCTAAATACTTTGATATTACGGAAACTGCACAATATTTTTCTCCATTGGCATCATAGAAGTGCCCAAAGGTTTGAGGAGTATCATTTACTTTTTCCTTGAAAATTGTGCTAAGCTTCAGTTGGATTTGTTGTTGGTTAATTCCCATACTTTTTGGTATCCTCATAAAACATTGCTCCATGCTCCATTTGTATATATCCATATACGACATCAGACTAGGGGACTAAAGAACTATCTCAAAAATAAGGTGGAATCATAAGCATGTTTAACCATAATATGCCTTCGCGAAAGATAGAAACAAAAATAACGACAACAGCCTATTCAATCTAAATATGCAGATAGGACTAAGACTGCCACAAACTGGTATAAATCAGGCTACAAAAGAAAATATTGTTCATCTCGCAAAACAAGTCGAGTATGCTGGCTTTCATTCTTTATGGGTTTTAGAAAGGCTGCTTTGGCCTATCAATCCACAAACCCCTTATCCTGGAACCAAAAATGGTAAGTTTCCTGATGATTGGCAGTACATCTTTGACCCGCTCGAAACACTCACCTTTGTAGCTGCGAATACAACTAAAATTGCATTAGGAACGTCTGTAATAGATATTCTGTTTCATAATCCTGTAATTTTAGCAAGAAGGTTTGCTACACTTGATGTTGTATCAGAAGGAAGAGCTATAGCCGGATGCGGTATTGGTTGGTCAACAGATGAGTATCGGGCCTCTGGTATTCCTTTTAAAGATAGAGGTAAAAGAGCAGACGAATACGTGCAAATATTAAAAAAGATATGGACTGAGGATATTGTAGAATTTAGAGGACGGTTCTATGAGATACCTCTATCAAAGATAGGACCAAAACCTCTTCAAAAGCCTCATATTCCGATTTACCTTGGTGGTTATGCTCATAACACATTTACAAGAATAGCAAATTATGCTAATGGATGGATATGCACAATACAGAACTCATTGAATCAGACCAAATTAAATATTGAAAAAATAAACCATGAATGCAATAAAGCAAATAGGGATCCTAAAGATATCAATATTGCTGCAATATTATATCCTAATGTTATAGAATCAAGTGATGCGTCACATACAAAGTTAGAAGATAGAAAACGGCAATCAAGACAATTATTAAATGGAAATATTGATGAAGTAGGTAACGACTTACGTGAAATCAATAAGATAGGAATAGATTATGTGATACTAAACTATAACCGATCATCAATAAGCAATAATATTGATAAAATAATTGATGTATCAAAACAGCTTTGGACATTCATAAGGTAAAAGCATAGTAACGATATATCCAGCATCAGGATTTCATCATTCAGTTATCACTGATAAGATGTAAAAAATGTAAATTTTAAACCGATTCGGATCTTGTTTTCCCATCTCGGCAAATAAGTTGCATCTACTTTCAAATGTTGTTCCTTCAAGTGAAATAGAATCGAAAAAACGTCTTAACCTTCTGAAGTATGATTCCTTGGTATGTGGAGATCTTATCGAGTATTCAAATAGGATATATGCATCAGCCTGTGTTTCCTTTTGTAGTTCTAATTGTGTCAATTCTATCTATATTACCTACCGGGTCCAATTAGAGAACTACTAGAGGTTCGGGTTCGGTGGGATTCGGACCCACGACATTTTAACCCAATAAAGACTGGTTAAGAGCCAGACGCTCTACCTGGCTGAGCTACGAACCCATAAAAGTTCAGTTTTTAGTTTGTGGTATTTAAATTAAACTTGATTAAAAATTAAGTTAAAATTTCAGGAAAATCGTAAACTGGTATTTGTAGATGAGTGGTTGTATTATTGGGCCACTTTTTGAACATGATAGTCCTTAATTATTTTGAGTAGGGTTTCTGATACTGAAAGATTTGCTTTTTGCTTTTCTTTAAGGATTTCCCTGTAAGCATCCAAAGTTATATAAACTGGAATTGAACCTGTGCCTTCAAGCAATGATTTTACTCTATACAGACCATTTTCGATTCCACGTTCGGCTATCTTTTTGAGCTTTATCTTGTCTATAAATCCTCCAAGAGGGCCCATTGGCATATCGTAATCAACCTCTATACTTGTTTTGGTCTTCTTTTGTTCCAAGGGCTCAAAATTAACAATAATTGTCCAGCTCTTGAATGGTCCTTCAATCATTTTGGCCACGATTTTCCTATGAGGGATATATTCAATTGTTTCGCAATCCCATTCCAATCGCTTTCCGTCAAAATCTCCACTAATTCTGAAAATTGTTCCGACTCCGAACCCGTTCTTGACTTCTAATGGTAATATGTTCAAACCCATATTCTCTGGAAATTGATCTGCCATGTGCTCAGGTCTTGCAAAATAGGTGAAAACTTCACTGATAGGCGCATTGATCAACATACTCTTTTTGATCGTAGTCAATGTAAGAATCAGGATTCGCTGAACTGGATTTAAAGGTTTCTTAATATCTAGATGAAGAATTATTCAGAATTTTAAATTGCAGTGGCTCTAAGCAACAGTGAATTCCTTCATCAACTAAATACTTGGTAATACTTATTGACTACTGTCTGTTCCAATACAATACAAAATTCGAAATAAAGGAAAAAGACTCGAAGCCAGTTAAATAATTAAAAAAGACATTAGGTATTATAAAGTAAAACATCAAGAACCATTCTATTTCATTCCAGCGGATTCTTGCTGATTATTTCATTCAGAGATTTTACTATATCTTGTTTTGTAACTTCAATAGGATTATTATCCAGATGTCCTCTGTCAGGCATAATCACATCGGCAGCTTCATCTAGAGACTGTTTGAGTTTTAATGGTTCAAATTTTAATTTCTGACAAACTTTTTTAAACCTTTCATAATAGACAGATCTGTTGAATTTATGAGCCACCGTTGTGCAGGAAGATAAAGAATATCCATGCGGAACGCCTTCGTTTGAAAATACATAGGATAATGCATGACCCAATGTAGTTGAAGAATTTCCAAAGCCTATCCCGGAAAGCATTGCACCGTAGGGAAGAAGTTCTTGCTTGTCATTCATTATAGCGTCTTCAAGTATATCAAATGCCTCTTTGCAAAAGAGTTTTGTAAATGGATTTGCCAATTTGCTATCATATCCTTCAGATGCCTGGGCTAATGCGTCGCATGCAGAATTTCTCATAATATTAAATGGTGTTCCTGGGAGAAAGTATGGATCGACCACTGCAGCGTCTGCTAAAAATGCTTCATCCTGTAATAATTTTTTCCTGTGATTAAAACTAACTACTGCGTAAGTTGTCATTTCAGCACCAGTTCCAAAAGTAGTAGGAATCAAAATTTTAGGAATACCAGTTAGTTTACCAAGATATTTACATACGTCCATCGAGCTTCCTCCTCCAAGTCCGATATATGCAGAAATTTCTTTACCTTCATATTGCTCTTTTATTGTGTCTATTGTTTCAATAGCTGGATCTGGAGTTACTTTGTCATATATTTCGTATTTTTTAATTCCCATATAGTTTAGCCATTTTTCATAGATATCCGGAGTAGTCGTAGTTATAATCAGAGAATTTTCTGGATATTGAAACTCTTTTGCAGCATTAGCTCCATAGACTATTTTTTTCGGCATCATTACTTTCCACATACTCCTTGGTGGCATGTTAATTGGTATTATGTTTTACTCCAAACATTTGTCAGTCAATTCGCTGCAGTAGTTCTAATAAAATGATGA
Source organism: Nitrososphaeraceae archaeon (assembly GCA_036258455.1). Lineage (GTDB taxonomy): Archaea > Thermoproteota > Nitrososphaeria > Nitrososphaerales > Nitrososphaeraceae > TA-21. Next base: position 5,399 of record DATADQ010000058.1, read on the forward strand.
CAGATTGCTGCTAAAAATCTAACGAATTAAAATTGCATTCATGTAGACTTGAGGAAGAAATAAAATATTATCGGTAGACTTAAAAAATATTGATGGTAGACTTTCCTACGAAAATAAAAAATTGGTTCACTTCTTGGTAGACTTAGAAACTGCTTGTCGGTATCGAATCCTGAACAATGACTAATCAATTAATTTAACTGAGGTACAATGAACGGCCACGGAAGAAATGTCGTATACATCACAAGTAAAAACGGATTGATTTTATTTTTCTAGGTTTGTGCACATGAACCGGCTTTTACACATGAACCGGCTTTTACACATGAACCGGCTTCTGTAATCGGCTTTTAGATAATTGATTTACGTCTAGCGTAATGGTAAGTATCATAAGAAACAGAATGAGTCCCATTCCCAAATGCATTGTCACAAGAAATGCGTGCAATTTTTCAACTATGACGAATGCACCTAGAGTAATTTGTCCTACTACTAATGCTCCTGCAATTATAGACGCAATTTTTGTAGATCTTGAAGTTTCTTTTGATCTTAGAGTAAAAA
>DATADQ010000059.1:0-3526 GCA_036258455.1 Nitrososphaeraceae archaeon
CAATGCTGCCAAGTTAGCTGCTAAAGTGGTTTTTCCGGTGCCACCCTTATAGGAGTGAAATGTAATGACCTGCTTCAAAGTATGTTAAAAGAATGATAAACCCATCTTTTAAGTATATGCTAAAATACTTTTTGGGTTTGAGAGCAAATATGGTAGCGAAGTACGATTTAGGAAGGTTAATTGAATATTAGTTATCTCTAGTTGGAGTATAACATGAATTGCCCGTAGGAATTACCTATGAAAGTACGTTATTGGGATTTGTTGCTTAGGGTTCATGATAAATGCTTACATATTTTATCTGCGAAGTGCGGGATTTGAACCCGCGATCCCGAGCTTGGGAAGCTCGTACCTTAACCAGTCTGGGCTAACTTCGCTTAATCGCCAATTACATTCTACAAATAATAAATTTCTATCCTTACTTAAACTTCTTCAAGCACAGATATTTCAATGAATCCAATACTTGCAACTGAATACTTGAATTTGTCTTCATGACAATTTTTGAATCGTAATGCAAATACCGTTAGTCACGCATCCAATATTTGGTAACAAATTAGATTGAAATGCAGAATAATATTTGATCTGGATAAAAGAGGAATTAAGCATGATTATTTATTATTTTATTCAAAAAATTAATTTCACCCTTCGGAGAAAAATAAAGCTCAGTCCAGGAAATATTTTACCCTTTCTTTCTTAAACTCTCTAGAACTGAAGAGAATTCTATAATCATCTATTCCTACAAAATTGGACAATTCAATGGCTATTTTCTTGGCAGCTTCAACCGTTCTTGCGTGGATCATGCTAAATAGATTAAATGGCCAATCAGGATATACGGGCCTTCTGTAGCAATGGCTTACTTGTGGAAACGACGCTAGTTTGTACCCAACCTCATCAATCTTATCATCCTGAACCTTCCAAACAATCATGCCATTTGCAGTAAAGCCGACATCTCTGTGCCGCAGGATTGCTGCGAACCGCCTCATCACGCCCATCGATTCGTATTCTACGGCCTTTTTAAATAGTTCATCAACCGTGATTCCAAGATTGTTTGCAGAATTATCAAACGGTCTTGGTTTTACGTCTAAATCTTTTTGTAATTCCCTTATGAACTCTTTGTCTCTTGGTGTAAGCTCAAATTTTTTTTGATCTATTGTTTTTACATTATCGTCAGGAGTTAACTTACTTGGGTCACTGTTTACCATGTCTAGCTTCACCCCAATTTTATATAGTTTCAGAGTTGGCAAAAGACGGAACTTAATTACACCTTCTAGCGATGCCATATGTTCAAGGTCTTTTTTTAAATCTCCATCAGGAGAAACAGCCAAGGTGAACCACATGTTAAATTCGTGATCTCTTTCATAATTGTGGCTCACGCCAGGGTGTTTGTTGATTTCCAGTGCCACTGAATCAAGATTACCCTTTTTGACTGCAAATGCAACTAATGCGCTCTTGTAACCCAATTTCCTCGTATCAAAAATTGCATTAATTTGTCTGATTAGTCCGCTTCGCTTCATTAAAGAAATTCTTCTCATTACATCATCTTCAGTCAGACCATGTTTAGTTGCTATTTCGAGATATGGTCTGCCGGATAGAGGGAACGTCCATTGAATCTCATTCAAAAGTTGTTTGTCTAATGGATCAATGTACTGTTGATCTACTTGCATCTAAGTTAAATTCAAGAGCTAAGGATTAAATACTTTGTCATAAAATGAAATAATTGACAATTGATTATACCTGCATCATAATCAAGGTCTGAATGAATATAACATAAAAATATATGAATTAACACTCTTTTAATTAAATAAATAATTTGAATGACAAAATTGTCGCTTTCCAAGGGGAGCACGGAGCATATAGTGAGATTGCTGCTAGAAAGTTTTTTCCTGATTCAAAACTTGTTCCAATGAAACTATTCCAAGATCTTTTTGATACGTTACGAAACAATAGTATTGATTGTGCAGTGGTTCCAATTGAAAATTCAATTGAAGGTTCTGTGAATGAAATTTACGATCTCCTGTTAGATACAGAAAAAAAAATCGCTGGGGAGATATTTCTAAAAATTAATCACTGTCTAATTACATTACCAAATAGTACATCAATAACCAAGGTCCTTTCACATCCACAAGCTTTGGCCCAGTGCAGAAATTATATCAAAAAAAGAAATCTCGATGCTATACCTGCTTATGATACGGCCGGATCCGTTAGGCTGATTAAAGAAAAAAACATTCTTGATGCTGCAGCAATTGCAAGTAATATCGCAGCAGAATTTTATGATATGAAGATTCTTGATCAAAATATCGAGGACAGGAAAAATAATTTCACAAGATTTTTGGTACTCTCTGATCAAAAAACAAGTCCTACCAAAAATGATAGAACTTCTATGATTTTTGGCTTAAAGCATACACCAGGGTCGTTATTTTCAGTGATACAAGAATTTAATAATAGTAAAATTAATCTTACTAAAATAGAATCAAGGCCTACCAAAGAAAAACCTTGGGAATACAACTTCTATGTAGATCTCGAAGGTCACATTGAAGAAGATAATGTTAAAAAAACATTAAACAAAATTGAAAAAAAATGCACATTTCTTAAATTACTTGGTTCCTATAAAAGAGGAACAATAGATTAAGTGTCATTTAATTTAAATATATCTAGTTTTTATTCCAAACCCCAAAACTATGATTCCTGTTATGAGTAACATCATTTGTCCCACAAAAGCCAAGGGCGGGGCCTTTGTTTCCACTTCTCCATTAATATTGAGTACAGAAGTCCCTACATTCTTTGTTTCAAATCTATATTCTCCTTCATTGTTAGCAACCATATTGTATTGATAATTTGATTGATTAGTAACTGACACCACAACTGATTTATTCGGATCTTCAATTTTGAAATTAAACTTGGACCCGTTAATTATGATATTACCAACACTTCCTTTATTCATTATAGGTGTAACAACATCCGTCGAATTGGCATCCAAGGTACTATCCAGTGCTACTTTTCGAGGGATACTGGAATCAATCATTGAAGCAGCGCCAATTACAATAAACGCAATACCGCTTATCATCAGAATATAGAACGTTTTCCTTCTTGACACGTAAAAAATTGGAGGTATGGCATTAATTAACGATATGTTTTTGATCAATAATATTTTTCTAAAAACTAGAAAAATATTAGAAATCTTTGAGAAAGGGCGGTTAATATTGTACTATTAAAGACGATCATAGTTGATTCATATGATTTAACATATGCTTATAGAATTGTGCTAATCGCCTCCGGCAGGGTCAAAAATAGCCTTTCTATTAATCCGGTGTTTTATCAAATAGAATCTATTTTCATTTTATACGTGATAATAACGAAACACAAGACAATGGTTCATCTTCTAGCAAGCCAAGAAAAAGAAGACAATGAATTTGAAACTCAAAACAATAGGTTATTAAATTGAGCAAGAATATAAGGAAATGAAAAATATAGACGGTATTTAAGACATATTTTTGTGCGAACAAATAGGCACATGACAAAGATTTATTTA
>DATADQ010000060.1:0-3493 GCA_036258455.1 Nitrososphaeraceae archaeon
TTTGTTCCCGTCTATACACTTTCTACCCTGTACTGGATTTCTAAGGAATTAAGAAAACCAAAATCAGAAAGCACATACTCCAAAGTACCACAACTTTATAATTCTAAATGTGAGGCTCAAGATCTCATGAACAAAATAAAACGGAGCGAATAAAGAGAAGGAAACAATAAGGGAGATAAACCGATACAAACTATTGAAACATCACCATTCCAACGTATTTGAATGGTCGCCTGTAGATGACGGGGACGAGGCCATAAATTAAGTTTAAGTCAAAAATAGAAATAGTAGTTACATAATGTGACGATGACTAAAAATACATGACAAGCTAAGTGGAGAGAGTCATTTCCACCCTCAGTCTGACTCAGCTGGCCTTTCCCTGTTTTTGTTGCAGCCAAGGATTATTACTTTTGCTGCTCCTGTGCCATTCCTCCTCCTACTGAAGTATCCTTACTCCCAATATCAGTACCATTCTGGAAAATATCAAGATTGCCAGAACTACCCCCTGTCAAATTTTCTATTCCGCTAGCAGTTCCACTCTCTGGTTGTTTCTGTTGTGGTTGTGTTTGATTCCCTTGCGTCGACGTCATGTTTGTCTGGTTTTGTGAAAATGAGGCAGTGACAAAACCGGCTACCAACAACGATGACAGCAATACCACCGAAGATCCAAGTATATAGATTTTCATAAGATTACCAGTCCTCAATATCATATAAGAGTTTACGTATTTCCATTTCCGATATAGAATAAGAATAGCAGAAAACCAAAAATGGAATGCGATCTGAATGTAAAATATCACTCATATTAATAATGGGTCAAAGAAATGCATACAAATTATTCCAATTTTTTATCCTATGTTATCCAGATAAGAATAATGTCAGATATAAAAGATGACATTCAAGATATTGGCGATGAGATGAAAGCCGCCACAAAGGCAGCGTCTAGCAAAGTTAAAGACCCAGACAGCAACCTTGAAACAGAATATCAGAAATAAAGGACGAAAGAGGAGGAGACATCAGAAAAACCCGAATCAGTAGAAAGTGCCGCTGATAGAACAACAACCAAAGAAGTAACTGTATTGTGTATCTGTGAAATACTTATGGGTTCTCTAATTCATTGTTTTACTATGCAAACTTTTTGTTACGAATTCGTAGAAGATATTGTTAGTTCCATGTTCTATTTCACCTTTCCTGACATGACCAAGGATGTATGTATGACATTGGTTTTTACAGTCTATAAGATTTGTATGGACAGCTGGCTTTTTGTTAACCAACTGGTATTTCTGCGTGCAATCCTCCTTCAAATGTTTAATACGACTTTATTGCATATATTTTCTCTAGACTTCAGTCCCATTACCAATTTTTATAATAAAACCGCAGCTCATCTCTGGTGTGAAATTACCTTTTACTAGCAGGCAGCTACCTGAGTACATAAAATATTTACAATCTTTACATTGAAAACCGTCGGCACCTTCGTCAATAACATGGCCTTCATCATATTCAAGTTTTCTTCCTGTCTTTTTTATGAAATCCCATACGATATCCCCAGGAAGCATTCCATCATCTTTTGGTGAGAAAAAGTTTGAAAGTCCATGATCATTAATTTCGCCATCAACTATATGGCATTTCCTTTCGTCACCTAAGTTGAATTTGCACTTTATACAAGACTCGTCTGGTTTTTGACTTTCCTTTTTTTCATCCTGATAGTCAGCTTGCAAGGTTGAAGAACAAATCTAATGATCTTAACTTCGAAAAATCATTCTGCAAATAAGATGATTTGGTCATCTTTCGCATGTCATTGATATATAAAAAGTTTGATACGAAAAAGATGACAATATCCACTATTATACTATTTTGTAAAAACTTGGTATCAATATCTTGCAGCAAGAAATTGATAATCCTTTTTAAAAGTGGAGACGTAGTCGTTAAGCAAATTCCTTAATTCTGTGATGAGAAGGTACATGTGATTATGGTTATCGTCTTTCATTGTAGCTGTTAAGAAGGCATATTAACTCTACCATAGGATTAAGTTCAATCTTCTTTGATAATCTGTTAAATGCTTCTGTAATGGTTATAACAGAAGGATGCAAATACCTCCATAACAGAGGTGTTATTTCTGCACCTGACCAATAGACATTTGCCAACTTTTTAGCTGATCTGTCGTATTCATATTCGATATTCCAGGCTCTTTCTTTCAACTTAGATATTGATACTAAAAGGGATAATAAATAATATGTTCAATAAGATGTAGTCGCTGCTAATACTCTTGGAGTTTTAGCAATCAGATTTTTCTGCATTCCCTTACAAAGCATACTCATACTTGCTGTCTTCTTTCCATTACTTGTATATCGGTCGCCATAATTCCAACAATTCTTATAATTACAAGTGTGAATATTAAATTTTATTTAATGTATAAGGATAAATCTAGGATATCGGATTCCAATCGTGAGCGATACTGAGGATATGGAGAACTATTTATCTACTTATTACGATTTCGAATATGAGGGCCAGGCTAAATGTAATTTCAAAGATGGACTTTTTGAAGATGTAAAGTTCAATATTCAACTATTGACCAACGGAAGAGTTAACGGCGATCTGGAGTTCATCACCTTCCACAGTGATGAGATATGGAAATATTACAAGGAGCAAAGAAAGTTCAAGTTAGACGGTCTTTTAAAAGAAAGTAATGTCACACTTCTAGCCGATGATTGTTATTTATCTGCGTTATCGCTAAATCGCAAATTTGGGAGAGAAACAACGTCTGAAAGTGGTAAAGCCAAATTCTCATCTTCTAAAGTGATTTTTCGACCCGAAAATAGATCTCGTATACCAGTTAATGAAATTTTAATACAGTTCGGAATATTGAATGTTTACGATGCGGGTTATGTAGTAATCAATACTAAGATGGGAAAATTAGAATTTGGTAGGGCTGAAAACTCGAAAGAAATGGCAGCGATAATGACACTATTCCGAATTCCTCTAATAACTTCTTATGCTACACTAACCGTTCAGCCATCAGATTCAAAATTAGATGATATTATTACTGATTCAATAAAAGTGATTGATAATTTTCTAAAGATCACTAGTCTATCGCAGACTGTATGGCATGATTGGGCGTTCTTCATAATATACGAAAAAGAAGATAATTCGGAAGAATACGGACAAATATATCGTCAATTAAGATCTGTCAATGCGAAGATACCGACATATCGTCAGTTAGTTTATGATCCTGGTTCTTTGAATAACAACAATTCCACAGTCCAGGCATTAGTGATTGCCAATATCGCTGATGAAATTCTCAGAAAATATGGAGATGCATATGATATTGATTTCGATCTTACAGATATGTCAAATATGATAATCACTAATTCTGTTAGTGCACATGGAGAAGAGAGACATTCAAATAATCTGGAAAATAGTGATGACGATGATGAGTTGGTATTGGTGAATATATGGGATTATCAAAGCGCACAAGCCCTTTCTGGTAAAGCCATTAAGG
>DATADQ010000061.1:0-4033 GCA_036258455.1 Nitrososphaeraceae archaeon
TGATGGAAATCCAAAATATCTAAGGATGGCTGAAAAATTGGGAGCAATAATGGTTATCCATGCTCATGGTGATAATATGGAGGATTTGGAAAAAAATGTTCCTAAATTTAGAAAAATAATAGGTACGACTCAGGTAATGCCGACTGAGAACGTATATAATTTTGGAGGATTTACTGACGGGGACAGATGTGTCTTTATGGCTGAAGAAATGAGGGCAAAGAGCATTACTTTAATAGGTATGGATTTTGATAACAATCCAAGAAAATTCTCTAGAAATAATCATAATGTTGATTTTGAATTAAAGCGAAAGAAGCTAAAAGCTGCAAAGAGATTGCTGGAAATGTTAGGGAGGCAAACTAGATCTAAATTGATTAACAAATCAGGCACAACAATAAGAGGTATAAAGTCCCAACCATGAAATATTCATTTATCGTCAACCATAAAATTAGGTATGTGAAAGCAATTTCCATTATTAATTAATGTGAAAAACTATTATATGTTTTTGATATATTGAATCCTGTCATGTCCAGCTTTTCAGAAGATGATATTCGACGTGCAGCAGAAGTGCGTGAGTGGTTAATTAAAGAGGTTACCAATAAAAAAGAGGAACTCGATAAACTTCGTAACACACTTCTAATCATTGATTCTTTGCTAAAAAAAACAAGCTTCATAACCGCATCAAATCTAGAATCTCCTGCTACTAATTTAAAGGATAAAATTGTTCCAGAATTCCAATCGGTCCCTGAAAAAGAAATTATGCAAACTAAACCCGATTCCGATTCAACTACAAAGTTAACAAGTACGAGTAACAGCCATGATGATAAGGAGGGCGTGGAGACTAGATCCTTAAAGCGCGCAAAAGATAATTTTCTGATATCGAATGCAGAATATACTTCAACATACTTAAGGATACCTTTGGCAAACGATATCAATTTAAATATTAATACTCCTCCGTTTAAGTCTTTTTTCATAAATCGTATATTAGAAGGAATGAAGACAAAAGATAAGGAAAAGATTCAAAAAGGTGAAATTAATTCATCTGAAATCATAGACTATAAAGTAGAGGATGATCAAAATGGAAACATCAAGAGCATTACAATTTCAAATTATCGAGAAAAAGAACGGCTTAACGAAATTTTTAATACAGCAACGTGGGTTTTTACAAGAATGTTAGAAAAAGGAAATTAACGTAGTTATGGATAAAATTGTAGTACTTGATTTTGGATCACAATACAGCCACCTAATATGTAGGCGAATTCGTGAGTCCAATGTATATTGTGAACTCTTACCATATAATTCTCCCATTAGCTTGATTAGAAAGTTGGAACCAAAAGGAATAGTGCTATCTGGTGGTCCTTCGAGTGTATATCTAGTAGGTTCTCCAAAACCAGATAAGAAAATTTTTGAAATGGGAATTCCTGTCCTAGGAATATGTTATGGTCACCAACTTATTGTTGATGAATTTAATGGAAAAATAAAACGTAATGATAATAGGGAATATGGTTATGCCGATTTGGTAATTGACAATAATTCAGACTTATTTACAGGGATTAATAAGAAAATAAAATGTTGGATGAGTCACGCTGATGCAGCTGAAAATATTCCCAATAATTTTGAAATATTAGCCCATACAGAAAATTCCCATTCTGCTGCAATAGCAAATCGAGATAGAAAATTTTATGGAATCCAGTTCCATCCAGAAGTATCACATACTGAAGAAGGAGATAAAATTCTAAGAAATTTTTCACAGTCAATAAGTAACGCAAAGCCAGATTGGACAATGCAAAGTTTTATTGACTTTTCCATCAAAGATATCAGAAGCAAAGTTCATGATAATAGAGTATTATGTGCCATTAGTGGTGGAATTGATTCAACAACTCTGGCTGTTTTACTAAATAAGGCAATAGGTAAAAATTTGACATGCGTCTTTGTCAATAATGGATTATTAAGATTAAATGAAGAAGCACTGGTTCCTGAATTAATAAACAAATATCTTGGCATTAACACCGTTAGTATTAATGCAGAGGAACGATTTTTATCGAAGTTAAAAGGCATAAGTGATCCGGAACAGAAAAGAAAGATTATTGGAGAAGAATTTGCTCAAGTATTTTTGGAAGTAACAAGAAATTACGGCCCATTTCAATGGCTTGCCCAAGGTACCCTATATCCAGATGTAATCGAAAGTGGCTTTTCTAAAGGTCCTGCTGCTGTCATCAAGACGCACCATAATGTGGGAGGTTTACCTGAATGGCTTAATCTGAGAGTGTTAGAACCTTTTAGGAATTTGTATAAAGATGAAGTAAGACAAATTGCGGCTCTATTAGAAATCCCAAATGAATTCATAAAAAGACATCCATTCCCAGGTCCAGGACTAGCAGTTAGAATTATTGGTGAAGTCACTGATGAAAAAATTAGAATTGTCAGACATGCCAGCAATATTGTTGAAAGTGTATTAATGACATCTGGTTGGTATGATAAGGTGTGGCAAGCATATGCAGCAGTTGGTGATGATCTTGCAGTTGGTGTACTTGGAGATGAAAGAGTATATGGTCACATAGTAACAATAAGGATTGTAGAATCGTCAGATGCAATGACGGCTGACTGGTCAAGATTACCCTATGATTTGATATCCAAAATTAGTAATAGAATTACAAATGAAGTTAATGGTATAACTTGGGTTACTTATTCGGTATCAAGCAAACCACCTGCTACTATTGAACCACAATAATTTATTGATAATGGGCTTGGATCAAATCCACTGCTTCAGCTATTGTAGGAGGCTCAAATTCCTTTCTTCCAATATATAATGAAGCATAGGCATTTGAAAATAATAACCTTTCACGTGTATCGAGGCCCGCAAAATATCCCACAATATCTGCGGCATCCCAACAATCTCCAGATCCTGTTAGTTTCTTAGGAACTGTATAAAAGGAATTGACAAATAGAACATCCTTTCCATCAGACCATGCAGCACCGATCCTCGCATGAAGATCGATTTTGAGTCCAAATTCGGATGACAATGTTTTCACGGCTTTTTTTACATTTTCAATATCATTCAAGTCTAGAGATAATCGGGAATCAAGATTACATGCTTTTAAAAGAGAAGTACATTCATTCTCATTAATGCTCAACACGTCTATTGCATAATTTAATTTCTTCAATGTGTCTCTGAATTCTTCCTTTCTGGCTTCTATATCAGCAGGATCCAAGAAATGAAAAGCTTTGGGGGAATTAGTAAATAGATGGTAAGCTAAATCGGTCCCCTTAAGGTTGCTTCCCCAATTTGTCAGGACAACACCTTTCGCAGAATTTATTATATCTAGATCGCCTGATTGACTAATCATTTCAGGACCAAAATTCCTATTGTCACCTACATCACTTATCATTACATTTGCGTATGATTCTTCGTTATCATGAAACTCAAATGATGTAGTAGACCCGTGTTTGCCATTTTTTATTAGCAGATTAATGCTTTTTCCAAACTTTGAGAAGATCGTGTGAAGTATTGATGTTCCAATATTATCCGCGACAGTAAATAATGTCACGGATAATCCCATTTTTGCCAAACAGTAAGTAACATTAACTGCATTCCCACCCTTGATATCAAAAGTATTTACTCCCCTTATACTTCCACCTCCAACCGTTGTCTTGCTGTTAATCATTCTAAAGAATTCGTCTTTAGAATTTATCTTAATAATCCTGTCTAAAAAAAAATCAGGAAGTACAACTATTTTACCATCGAATTTAAGCTGTTTTAGTTTTTCAAGCATTTACTAAAATGACAATATGTATATTTTTATTTAAAACGTTTCAATACTTGAAAATGAAAAGATATTTCTTAAATTGTGTTGTAAAAATTTGATATGAAATTAAAAATAAGGTTACTCCATATCCATACCGCCCATACCGCCCATACCGCCCATACCGCCCATACCGCCCATACCGCCCATACCACCAGGTGGACCAGCAGGCATCTTGGATTTACTCGAAGCTATTACATCATCAATTCTTAGAATCATGTTCGCGGCTTCTG
>DATADQ010000062.1:0-14486 GCA_036258455.1 Nitrososphaeraceae archaeon
TCTTAATGACATTATGTATTTTATTATCTGTTTTTGTTTATCTTGAATAGTTAATAATTCAGATAACTTAGTAAAATTACAGAATTTTAAATAATATTTTATATTTGTCTCGTAAAATTCTTTAGTTACTGATGATTTTAAAGAGTTTATGAAATTAAAATATATTTCTTGCTCTTTATCTTGGTGTTGTTCTATAAGTGCCAACGATAACCACTAAAAGAACCTAAATAAAAGTTATTATAAAACATGTATACGAGTTTTAATTCACATAATAGAAACTAAATCAATCCATTTCAAACTGGATAGCCGATTAATGTCAAATAAGATGAAAATCTATTAGATGACAAATTTGGTTCCGTGGGCATACTAGTCGATTTCACAAAGAAAGTCTATTTCTACCACGCTATCATGAGGAAGGCTACTAACTCCAATGGCAACTCTAGTGTGTCTCCCTTTTTCTCCAAATATCTCCAATAGAAAATCTGATGCTCCATTGAGAACTTTAGGATGATCTCTAAATGAAGGATCACTATTTACGTGCCCGGTTACTTTTACAAATTTGGATATTCTTTCTAAATCTCCCAAAAATTTTTTCATATGCTCAAATGCATTTATTGTGCATTGTTTTGATGCTTCTATAGATTCAGTTATAGGGACTTGACTTGACACTTTGCCTTTGTATTTTTCTGGCAGAGCTCCTCCAACCAAAGGGATTTGACCGGAAACAAAAATCAAATTTCCGCTTTGTAATATAGGAACATAGGAACCAAGTGGTTGAGGTGGACTTGATAACGTGATTCCAATTGATTGCAATTTTTCTTCAATCATTTATCCTTGTACAAAAAAACAAGTTTTTATTCATTTGTCGTTGCTTATTTTAGAATAGCATATTTGACAACTTTGAGTGATAATCCAAATATTTTTAAGCACTTGAGTTAGCTAAGTCGATCATGTCTTCCCACGACGACAAGATTCATTCTGGAGTCGGATATTTCCACATGAAAGGCGTAGCTTGGAGCATACTTGTGATGGGTATATCAATAGCAGGTATAATTATTGCTTATGTAGTATTTGGGCACATTGGACCATCTTTTTCTTCCGAAAGAATAAATGTACAACAAGCAGAATTGAGGAAAGAATATGGATTGCCCATACAGGAAGTAATCAGAAACCAAACCATCTTGTTAACTCCGCCATCTCTAAGGGATATGAACCAAAGCGCAACAAGCGGCTAGGTTATTGAGGCTAGAAAAGCTACCTCACAGTTTTCGGTTTCTACAATATTATTGTACTTTAGAGTATGATCCTAACGGCATTGGTAACATCTAAAACATTATTACGTATAGTCATCTATTATTTGGCAGTTGGCAAATTGTGAAATATGTGGATCCAGATTCGGTAGCAGGTCCTGCGTAATATGTTCTAAAATTGTTTGTTCATCCTGCATTAACAGACAGGGAACAAGATGTGCAAGATGCGCTTCAAAGAAAGTAGAAAAGGTCTCCTTTTTCCAAAGGAATTTACCGTATATAGCGTTGATAGTTGCTTTGTGGTTTTTTGTATCAGGACTTTATCCATTCCCATATTTTATGGCGATTGGAATACCGGTAGATATAGCAATAGTGCAACCAGTACTAATCGCGACAACAGTAATGACTATCCCTTTTATTTTCATGCTGTTTGCATGGAAAAAACGGTCAGAGAGGATGAGATCTGAATAGTTTTTTCCAAACAATGAAATGATTTTTATTGATACGTACGAGTGATTAAAACCATGGTTGGAAATCTTTTGAATGGAGAAATAATATCGGGAATATCTCTAACAGTCTTTGGCCTCGCGTTGGTAGTTTTTGGAATGGTTAATCAGGTAGCAGCCATTTTGATCCCTGCAGATATCATTATCATATCTATAGGAATAGCGGTGATTGTAATTGGAGTACTTACAAATAGGAAAAACGCATTAATTCGGTCGTAATAGTCCGACTTTTCTAATTTTGATCTACTAATGTTTATGAATTTGAATATCTTTCTGTCTAAATTTGGCTAAAATTAATTTTTGGATAAGAAAATTTTAATAAAAGTAGTAAGATACATTAGTAACTATGAAAAGAGTAGAGGCGATTATTCCGCAGTCAAAAATGACAGATGCTTTTTCTGCATTGAAAGAATTGAACATTGGTGGTTTTACCTATTATGATTCAAAGGGAAGAGGCGCGAATCCTCCTGCAGCAGTGCATGCGGGTAGAGGAACGTCTCTCTATACTCCTGAATTTAACACCAACCTAACTATCTTTACTGTAGTGGATGATTCCCTTGTTGACCAAGTAGTCAACAAGATACTTGCAAGTACAAGTACCGGTCTTGCAGGGGAAGGGAAAATTTTCATTTCAGACATTGATGAAACAATAGATATAGGTACAAAAACAAAGGAAAAACCCTAAACTATTTTTTAGAAACTATTTTAGGAATCGCCTGATAAAACTTAATTCTCGTGATTTCTGTCTTTTACCAGTGATTCTAATGCCTGACTAACATTCAATGCTCCCTTCTTTTTTGCAAATTCTTCTAGTAGGTGTACCTCTTCTTTAGAAAAACACACATACATATCTCTATCTGAATTAGGCATGAATCTAACGACTGTTAGCGATCTAATATATCTTTCTATAATGGAGTTGTATCAACTTCAAATTGAATGATTACTTCTAGTTTTTCGAGATTGAATGAGTTTGGGGACGACTGAAGTCGATTCAATGACTATATACATTACAAAATCAAAATAACATTCTTGGCATATCTATGACGTCACGTTTCTTCTGTGTAATATGTTTTTGATTATCACATATCAAGAACAATTCGAAACTAATTTTATTTTCTTAATTTAGCTCCCAAATCTTCGTTACTGCGTTACCTTTTTGATTTACTTCGTTTGCAAATATGCCTACAGTCGAGGAAAGTTGGCCAAATACTCCTCCCGATGAAGCATTAAAGAATACTACACCGTGATTTCGAAAATATCCATCGGTTCCCATACTACCTAGCCCCTGAATTCTATAAGTCGCCACTTCACCATTGGAATCCATTATCATTCCTTGTCCTTGAATACTAGAAATCCCGTCGCCTCCAGATTCAACTAACACAGTGCCAAAATCTGAAATATTTGTAGTTCCATTGTAATTGCCTCCACCCACCCATGAGACTTCCATTATTGGTTTATCTGGCTCAGGGATCCTCATTCCTGTACCTGAACTAAAGGTTACTAGAATAAGATCGCCAACTGAAGCAGTAACATTCTCTGGTTGAAGAGTTGGATCAGCCTTCATCATTTTATCTGGAGGAGGTGCGAATGAAAATTGGTTCGCAATAATACTATTTGTGGTTATTGCACCCAACAGGATGGCCATGAACAAAGATAATTTTGAATTGATTAATCTGTTTTATCTCAATTTCTCACTTATTTGTAGATATTTATTTTATAAATGACTTACCGAAGCTCAAGTTCTTTTGCCCAGTCGGAGTCTAGCTGTACTCACAGGGGCCCTATTAAATTTTTGATATATTTATCGCATTCAAGTTTGAGATCCATGAAAAGACCTCTTGTTTTTCCAATTTTGAAATCTCAACGCTTGCCTGTTTTAATATTTCAATTCCATCCTCCGGATAAGATTCGAGAATAACTATTCTACTAATTCGAACGCTAACAGCCATTTTACTACATTCCAGGCATGGTGCGAATGTTGAATATAACGTAGACCCCTTAGTGTCTCCCGTTCTAAAGAGAGCGCATTGCATTATCGCATTTGCTTCTGCGTGGGTACAAAAACATCGCTCTAGATTTTCTCCCGATTTAATCTTGTTATTCTGTTTGTCTAGGCATCTTGGACAACCTCCCTCATAGCAGTTTTTTAATCCCGAAGGAGTACCGTTATAGCCGGTAGCTATCTGTCTATGTTCTTTCGCAATCACACAACCAACTTGACGACTCAAACAATTTGATCGCAATTTTGCAATTTCAGCTTGAAGCATAAAATATGTATCCCAGTTTGGTCGGTTTTTCATCTTCTAAAGAGGACATTTATGTATATTTAACATAATCGATTATTGAAACTGGAACAAGAATTTCGTAACATTAATTGCATTTGCAGCAATTATTATTCAAAACTCTCAACTGGTCCAGACAATCCCATAATCTTGAGTATGCTTTGAAATTCACTCTTATCACCATTAACAATAATTCTTATTCTACCCTGTCCACTTTTTCTTAATATATTATTAGTTTTCAAATATTGCTTGACTTCTTTTACAGCATTAAGGGCAGAATCAATTATTCTTACTGAAGGAAATATCGAAATCAGATGGGATCTAATGAAGGACAAATGGGTACTTGATAACACTAAGACATCTACGTTTGTATCTTCCAGACTTTGCATGGTCCTAGATATGGTATTAAATGTAAGCTCGTCATTTTTAAGAAAAATGCCTTTCTCTATAATTTCTATTAGCCGAGATGCATCAATTCTAGTAACAAATATGTCTTGAGGTATTTCTGATCGAATCTGCTCATCAAGATGCCTGCTTTTTATAGTCGCTTTAGTCCCTAGAATTCCGATATGCTTCTTTTTTGTAATTTTTGAGGCTTCTTTTAAAGGGATAGACACACCTAAGATTGGAATAGAACTCACGGATTTTATCTTGTTCAATAGTTGAATTGAGGGAGTAATAGAAGCAATAATAATTATTTTTGGAGAAAAAGTTGATAGGATCCTGACCGTGTCTTCCACTATTTGTTCGAGCTCCTCGACAGATTTTTCGCCATAAGGAAAATTTTTTTTGTCTGCAAAATAAATAATATTTTCTTTTGAAATCTGACTCCGTATACCTCTAATAACAGAGAGTGATCCTAATCCAGAATCAAATACCGCTATAGACTTGTGGTGAGTACTCAATATTCAATTGATTGATTGCTATCCTAATTTATATTGTAAATAGTTCATATGATGAAGAAAAACAAAAGTGAAAACAGATCATAACTTTCGATTATTGATATACTGGTAGCTTTTATGATAATAGGCTTAATTACAAGATTTGGATACTGTGAACTTGTGGATTGTACTTCATGACAGACAGAAAGTAATATACGTCGTACCATTTATTGTATCAGTTTGAGGTAACTGTTTACTAGCTCTTCATCAATAATACCTTGAACTACCTTTGGAATTCCGTTCGATAATTCAATGTCCATAGCTACTGCACTCAATGGTATTTCAAAATTCGAAATTACACTATCATCTTGAGTTTCGAATATTTTTTTCTCAATGCCATTTATCATGTTATAACAAGCAATCCTGCTTATTTTCCTAAACCCCGCTCCTCCTATTCTTCCTCCTGCAGAACCTTGTGATTCTTCTACAAATAGTATGAATATCGTGTTTTCATTTTTCTTACTCAAGTTAACATCATTTTTACATACTACTATTTTTCTCGCCCCGTCAAGAAAGATCATATCTAACGATTCTGATTTATCTGACACAGCAATTCAAACTATCAGAATTTCAGAAATATATCACTTTTGATAATGGCTTTGAAATTTAGCTATATGTCTCACAAATCACTAGTTTTGATCTTTCTTATTAATTCTAAAATGGTATCAACATCAGTGGCTTCTGGAAATCTTTCTAAATATAAATTAAAAAATTCCAATGCCTGTCCGTAACTTTTTTTATGTAGGAATACCATTCCTCTATCTCTCAGGCTGTGTTGATCATCGCTATTAATATCCAAGATCATTTCGTTAACTAGCTCAGCATTATCCAAATCTTGACATTCAAAAAAACTTGTTTTTAGATTGTTCAACATTCGTATGATAACATCAGGATTTGATGCCTTATCAACCAGTTTTCTAGTCAACGCAATGTTCATTTTTGGATAGAAATGATCCAGTAATTCTTTTAGAGAGTAATCATCCATTATTCTTCCTTCGTTGAATGGATCGATTATTATTTCGCTATCCTCATCGTCTAAAACATGTTTTACCATAAAATGTGATGGAAAATTCACGGGATGTAGTGTAAAGTTTATTGAATGGGCTACTTGGATGTATAATATTGATAACGTTATAGGATTTCCTGTTTTTCTTTTTATTACTATATTGAGCAAACTATTTGAAGGGTTGTAATAATCGTCTCGATTTCCCTTAAAATTTTCAATTTTATACAATTGATGATTTATTTTTTCGAGCAATTGAGTAGGCCTGAATTCTGATGCATTTTTCATTGATTTAACAATCTTCTTGCCAATTTCATCAATTTTGGATAACTCATCATGTATGACCAAATTATCGTACGCTACAATACGTGAAATATGTAATGCATACTCTGCTAATTTTGAAGGTTCGTTTATTTTCATTTGGCTGACAACATTGGTGTGCCAATCATTCAGTGCTGTTTGGATATTTTCGGTCATTAATCAAATGAATTATTTGCTAACTTGAATATATAATTTTGATGAGCCTAAGGTAATAGAGCGTGGATAAAAAATATGTCAAGTGAAATTTTATTGTAATCAGAACATTAGAGAAATAGTGAATGATTGGAATTTAGCTAAAGATACGGTTAGCTTTTTATTAATTAAGATATACTAGATGTGGAGGCAATCTAAGTTTGGATCTGACCATTGACGAAAAACGAAAGCGACTTAAGGATATCATAAAGGAAAGAGGGATTGTCATCAAGGACGTAACCTTATCTAGCAACAGAAAAAGTAAGTTCTATTATGATATTAAATCAATTGTAAGCGAACCTGAGGGTGCGGTGCTCATTGGTGAATTAATGCTTTCAGAGATACTAAAGATTCAGCCCAAAACTAGATCAGTAGGCGGATTAGAATCAGGAGCAGTTGCTATTTCCACCGCCATAGTCTGCTCTAGCTTTCAATTTGAACCAACAAGTAGAGTATCTGGTTTTTTTGTTCGAAAGAGTGCAAAAACACATGGTCTTGAAAAAATGATTGAAGGGATAGTCCAGACTCCAGTAGCCGTAGTTGATGATGTAATTACTACTGGAAAAAGTGTTCTTGACGTAGTATTTGCTTTACGTAATCAAGGAATTTACAACATTAACATCATGAGTGTGATAGACAGAGAAACAAAAGAAAACTTGCTTAATCAAAACAATATGCAATTTCACTCATTGTTTAGACATTCTGAATTTGCAGACGTTATAGATTCAAAATTAGATCAAAAATAAAATAATAAACAAAATTTAATTCATCTAGTAAAGTAGCTTGAGAATTTAAAACTAGCTAACTTGATTACTAAACATTAGAAAAGAAAGAAAAATGTTAACTCTGAATCGAGGTAATCTCAATGACCGTTATCATTGTTCAAAAGTATATAGCAAAATGGAGATTAACAAATTTATTATTTAAAATAATAATATTACGAACATTTTAGTTTACTCATTTAGTGATTCTTTTACTACACAATTGTTGTGTGATACTTCAGGCAAGTCAGATATTGCTGGGAAAATCCGGCACATCTCTTCATGTTTCTTTATGAAAATTAGTCCCGCTTCAGCAGTTCTGTATAATCCTGTAATCTCAGAGTATTCCATCAAATTCCTGTCAACAGCGGTCATTAAATAGCGTGTTAATTGCGAATGTGATACACCAGCGTTAATCATTATCGTAGTTTTGTATTCCCAATTTGAAACCGCAGCATTTAGGATGGCAGCCATAATTTCAATCTCTGAGCGATTCTTCATTTTAGAACATAAATCTAGTTAAACATATAGATAAAAACTAACTAGATAAGTATGACTATTTCGTAGATTGATAAATATTGACAAAGACGAGTCATATTCTCCCTTTGCTATAATAATACCAATTTTTCTATATTCAAAAAATATGAATTTTAATTATGCGTAGTTAATTTTTTGTCCATCTTTATCTCTATAGGAGATACCAAAATCTAGCATCTTTGAGAGTTGTCTTCCATCAAATATCGTCCCATCCTGACAAACAAGCGAACTATCAAGGCAACAACTGCCACAAATACCTATTCCACATTTCATGTATCGTTCTAAACTAGCCTGGACCGGTATAGAATTTTTATTGGATAAATCAACAACTCCTTTCATCATTAATTCTGGACCGCATGTGTATACACAATCAAAAAAATCATTACTTACTAATTTACCCATTGTACTAACGGTAGTGCCTTTAATTCCATAACTCCCATCATCTGTACAAACAAGCAATGAAGAATTTGTGTCTTGTATTATTCTTCTAGTTATTTTCTCAAAGAACACTTCTTTCTTTGTTTTCGCACCTATGACTATAGTACTCTTAACGTTACTCTTACTCGCAAAAGATGCCAACCTCAATAATGGAACTAGACCTGTTCCGCCTCCAATTATCAATATTTTTCTATAATTTTTTCTTAGTGTAAATCTGTTACCGTAAGGCCCACGTAAACCAATAAGATCATCCTTTTCTCTCTCAAACAGAGCAGTAGAACCAATTCCAAATTTTCTAATCGTAACTGCAGCATATCCTTCGTTGGAATTTATCATTACACTCATAGGTATTTCTTCAATTCGAGGAATCCATATCATCAAAAATTGACCTGGTTTAGCAGAGTAACTCAATCTATCTTTGAAAACTAATGTCTTAACAGTTGGGGTTTCAACAATAGTTTCCTCAATCCGAACTATTCTCCTCTTATCAATATTTGTGGGCAATTCCAATTATCTCGCTAATATTTTTCAGTCCTTTCTTTTCAACATATTTTTTTAAATCTTTGGTGATCTTATTGAAGATTCTAGGACCACTAGTCCCTAATACGCTACCAATTTGAACAGCAGAAGCGCCTGCAATCATGTATTCTATCACATCCTGCCATGATGAAACACCTCCGCAACCTATTACTGGTACTTGTAGTTTTTTAGAGATTTCGTAAACGCATCTTATACCTATAGGTTTTATTGCATTGCCTGATAATCCCCCGATGCGATTACTTAGGATTGGCATCATTGTTTCAACATCAATACTCATGGCCCTTAAGGTGTTTATGGCGGTAATGAAATTAGCACCTGCATCTATTGCTATCCTTGCAAGCTCAACAGCATCAACAGAACCAACTCCTACTTTGACGGAGATTGGCTTATTGGTATTCATTCTAACGGTCCTAACAATTTTGTTCACCGCTTCTGGATCATCACCAACTTCCATACCCATTTTAGAGACATGAGGACAAGAGAGATTGATCTCATATCCAAGAATATTCAAGGAATCAAACACCCTGACCATCTTTGAAAATTCCTTTTCGGAGGAACCAACAAGGCTAATGATTATTGGAATATTTTTATTCTGACATAATTCCTTTGAAAATGCATGTACACCAGGATTTGATAAACCTACGGCATTAAGATAACTTCCGTGACCTAATGGAATTATTGTTGGATTTGGATACCCTTTCATGGGATTAACACTAATTGATTTAGTCACAATGGCGCCTATATTCTCATTATATAATCTTTCAAAGATACTTTGAGATATGCCCAGAATGCCTGAAGCCAGCATGGTTGGGTTACGTAGATGTATTTTATCTAATTCAACCGAAAGATTATAGTTTTTATCATTAATATCCAATGATAGATAAATAATTTGAATAATGGTAATTTAATCTAAATTACACAAATGAAGCCGAAGCTTGTTTAAAGTTGGTATTTCAGTCTATTAGATTTTCAAATACACAAGACAAATATAAAAACGGATTCGTTTCATTATGGGTGAATAATTTTGGGACGCTTTTTTGATCCACATATACATATGTATTCTAGAACTACTGCTGATTATGAATTAATGTCAAAAGCAGGTATCGAAGTTATTGTCCAACCCTCTTTTTGGTTGGGTAGTCCAAGAACTTCTGTTGGTACTTTTGAAGATTATTGGGAACACATGATATCTTTTGAAACAAAAAGATCGAAGGAATTTGCAATTGATCATTATGTTTGTTTATCGGTGAATCCGAAGGAATCCGCTGTAAGGCCGCTTGCTTTAGATGCACTTGAAGCTATGTCAAAATATTTAGATAGAGAAAGAGTTGTTGCAATTGGGGAAATTGGCTATAACTTGATTAATGATTTAGAGGACGAATTATTTCAGATGCAGCTGGATATTGCAGTGGAGAAAAAGATGCTCACAATGATCCACCTTCCACATGTCAATAAAAAGGACGGAATTCAACGAACAAAATCTGTTCTTAAAAATAAGAACCTGTTGGGTTTTTCAAATAAAATCTTAATAGATCATAATACGGAAGAAACAATAGAAAAAACATTGGAGCTTGGATGCTGGGCTGGGTTAACTGTTTATCCTATAACTAAACTTTCTCCAACAAGAGCAATCGACATAATTGAAAAAAACGGTGCGGATAAAATCATGATAAACAGCTCAGCTGATTGGGGAGTATCTGACCCATTAAGTGTGCCTTCAGTAGCAAGAGAAATGAAAAATAGAGGGTTCAGCAAGAATGATATCGAAAAAGTAACATTTTATAATGCATATGAGTTTTTTAAACAATCTTCCAAGTTCCTTTGGAGACTATAGTAAACAAATATGGAACTCGCATTCAGTACAAACGCGTTCAAAAAATTTTCCTTAAAAGATACAATAATTACACTGTCTGAAATTGGTTACAAGGGAGTTGAGATACTTTGTGATATCCCCCATGCGTATCCCAAAACACTTACTGATCCTGATATCAGTGAAATTAAGCAATTAATATCAAAATTAGGCATTAGTATTTCCAATCTCAATGCCTTTACCCTTTTTGCGATAGGAGATACACATCATCCATCATGGATTGAAAGTGATTCTGACTCCCGTAAATTGCGAATTGAACATACTTTAGACTGCATAAAATTAGCTCGGAAACTTGGCGTCAGTAATATATCCACAGAACCAGGAGGGCCAGTTATCAGTCAAGGATTGACCGAAAATGAACTATTGAAAATCTTTGAAATTGGCATAAATGAGATATTAGAGACAACAGTGCAGGAAAATGTTACTGTACTTATAGAACCAGAACCAGGACTTTTAATTGAAAATTCCCAGCAATTTATTAATTTTATTAAAAATTTTGATTCAAAGTATGTTGGATTAAATTTTGATATTGGACATTTTTTCTGTGTGGGGGAGGATCCATCCAGCGTTATATACAGATTATCTGATTATGTTCGACATGTGCATTTAGAAGATATAGCCGCAGACAGAACCCATCAGCACCTAATGCTTGGTGAAGGCGCAATAGACATTGACTCTGTCTTAAAATCGTTGGAAGATATTGGCTATGATGGATTCATAACCGTAGAACTGTATCCGTATCAGGAATGTCCCATATATGCTGCAAAGCAAGCAATGAAGTTTATTAAATCACTTGACTATCTTTAGTTAAGAAATGATATTTCCAGTGTTGCATAATCCGATGATTTTTCATTTATTAATTCTTTCTATTTACTACCAGTGACGCCCATGCAAAGACCCAATCTCAAAGATTACCTGATTCTAGTCAGACTTCCAAATTTATTTACTCTTCCTTCGAATATTCTGGTTGGTTTTGTTATAGTTTCATCACTGACAATTATATCCAGTGTACAGGTACTTTTATTAGTAACAATTTCTATTCTGCTTTATTGTGTCGGTCTTATACTAAATGATCTATATGATTATAATATTGATAAGAAAGAAAGGCCTGACAGACCGCTAGCATCAGGCAAAATAACAAGAAGAGTAGCAGTTGGCCTTGTTACCGCATTTTCAATCTTGGCTTTGGCTCTATCTCTAATAGTCAGTACTCCAACATTTGTTATATCTTCAATTTTATTTGCCCTAATTTTTGGATATGATAAATATTTAAAGAAAACGCAGGCAGGCCCGTTTACTATCGCCACCGCAAGAGTCATGAATGTAATGCTGGGTGCAAGTATAGGTTTTAGTAATATTGTCAGCTTCCCTCAATTTGTTATTTTATCATTTGTACTAGCAATAACATTTGTTTACGTGTGCTTGATAGGATTCGTAAGCCGATATGAAGTTTACGGCTTTTCAAAAAATATAAAATTATTTTTGATTCCGGCAATAATTGCCTCTATAATTTTGTTGATTGTTTTGTTTTCATTTATGGGATTTTTCAAATATGAATCTCTAATTATCCTGGCGCTTTTTTCATTTATTATGATTATAACGTTCTACAATATTCATAAAAAAGATCCCGTAAGAATACAACAGATGGTACAAAATATGATATTGTCAATTATTGTCCTTGACTCGACATTTTTAAGCGGAATAATAGGAGTAGAGATGGGTGTGGCTGTGCTGCTATTATTGGCTCCGTTGCTCATATTGTCAAGAAAGATGTACATGACTTGAGACAAAAATAATTAGAAATAAATTCTCGATAAATTCCAATACTTTAATGGCTAAACATATAATAGTTATCGACATTGTAGGTTTGGTAAAAAAACACATTATTGAAAACCTAACTCCGAATATATTCAATGTTTCACAAATTGGTGAAACAAGAGATATAGAAACAGTATTTCCTGCGGTAACATGTACTGTCCAGAATAGTTTACTTTCTGGCTCATATCCTGAAATACATGGAATTATTTCAAATGGATTGTACGATAGGCAACATTTTGGTGTTTCTTTTTGGGAACAATCAAGTAACCTAGTTCAGGCCGATAGAATTTGGGATACAGTTAAAATGCGCGGTACTGGTTTGAAAACAGCCGTATTGTTTTGGCAAAATACGATGTACTCTAATGCAGATATTGTACTAACACCACGTCCATTGCATATGGATGACAGAATGATAATGTGGTGTTATAGCAAACCGCCAGGTTTCTACGAAAAACTATTCCAAAAAATAGGAAAATTTGATTTGTCCTGGTATTGGGGTCCCTTTGCCTCTAAAAAATCAAGCGAATGGATAGAATTGGCAACGGAATTTGTATTAGAATATGAGAGACCCAATTTCTTATTTACCTATATTCCGCATTTAGATTATGCTTTTCAAAGAAATGGAACATCTTATAATAATTTAAAAGATGACTTAAAGTTTGTTGATGATTTGGTTGGCAGATTAATCAAGAAAGCAACCGATATTGGTATAATCGAAGATACACAATTTATCATTTTTTCAGAATATGCATTCACAAATGTTAACTCTGACATTTCATTAAATAGTATACTTAGAGAAAATGATCTCCTTTCTGTCAGGGAGATCGAAGAAGTAGAGTATTTGGACCTTGAATATAGTAAGGCGTTTGCAATGGTAGACCATCAGGTAGCACATATTTATGTTAAAGACAATTATGCGAAATCAGTGAGAAAAATTTTAGAAGGAATAAAAGGGGTAGACATGATAATGGATAATGAGTTGAAGCAACAACTGAGAATAAACCATCCAAGGAGTGGGGATTTAATCGCAGTGTCAAATAAGGACAAATGGTTTAGCTATTATTGGTGGTTTGATCCAGCCAAGTCTCCAGGATTTGCCAAGAAGGTTGATATTCATAGAAAGCCTGGTTATGATCCTGTTGAACTATTCTTTAATCCAAATACAAAATCTATACCATTTGATGGTAAATTAGTTAAAGGTTCACATGGTAGATTACCATCACAAGGTGAATCCATGCCGGTTTATGTATCAAATAAGAAAGACATTGCTGGAAAAAATAACGGGGATAATTTGAGTATCGTTACTATCGGCAAATATCTTAAAAACCTATTATAAACCATAATACGATGGACATGTCCTGGAAGTACTCAATAACTTTATCATCTTTTATAAATTTAGAACCAATACAAAAAACACTTAAAAATTTGAAACAGCAAGGATTTGATACTGTGGAAGTTTATGGTGAACCCGATTTAATTGATGTTACGAGTATCTCACATCTACTTGATTCCCTTTCAATGAATGTTTCTGGAGTAACTGGAATGTGGGGTTTTAGCAGTACTGAATACAAGTCCCGGAACCTAGTTAGTAACAATAATTATTCATTGATAGCCGCTCAGGATTATGTAAAAAAGTGCATTTTGCTCTGCCATAATCTAGGTGGTAGCACATTTAATATCTGTTTGTTTAGTGATACGCCACTAATTCTAAATGGCAATCACAAGAATCTATTACGAGATGAGAAAAGAAAATTAGTTACTTCATTTATAGAACCGTTACGTGAATTAGCAAAGTACGCCAGCATTTACGATGTTGATTTGCTTATTGAGCCGTTGAATCGCTACAGCACCCCTATTTGCAGCGACTCTGAGGATGCGAAATACATCGTTGAACTTGTAGACCAAGAAAATGTAGGAATCTTGCTAGATACTTTCCACATGAACATAGAAGAAGATTCAATATATGATGCAATAGTAAATTCTAAAGCAATGCTAAAACAAGTTCATATATCTGATAACAACAGGAA
>DATADQ010000063.1:0-8607 GCA_036258455.1 Nitrososphaeraceae archaeon
ATTGTACCTTTCATCACACTACAAACAAATATTCCTAAACCCAAGATTTTCACTAATGAAGTTGAAAGTATTATTGATGTTCCTCTGCAAGATACACTAGCCACATGCCAACCTGATTTGGAACATTATCATATTTCACAAGAAGATGTCTACAAATTTACACATCAAGGGATTGTTATTTGGGGAGCGACAGCTAGGGTTCTCAAACAACTACACAATTGCTTACGCATAAATAATGAATAAAGCTCTGGAAATATTTACCACCTTACTTTGATTCCTTCTGGAATCATTCACATGACCATTTTGATGCGCTAAAAGAACAGCAGTTGCCTAGATTCGACCTCGACTGTGAATGCTATAACCCTGCAGCGATCATAGATGGAGTATATTTAGCTGGGAGTACATCATATTTGGATATGTCGAAATATTTGTCTTAAGGACGTTTATGATCCTTCATCGCCCACTTCTAAATCTGACAAGTCATCGAGCATTTGTTCTGAGAACGTTTTTGTGTCAGGCCGAGGCCATAACTATGGACTTCCATCGTAAAGAAGAAATGGATAGAACTTCTTTATACCTTGTTGCCACATTAATAACAGACATTTGATATGAGCAATATACCTACAGACAAGCAATATCCAAAACTACCAAAGACTACTTCAGGATACGTTGAGCACGAACCCTTTAAGAACGCCAAACTGGATGCTGGTTATTTCTGTAACAATTGCACTTATTTCATTAAGGACAATCATTGTGCGATAGTTCAGGATAGCGGATCCGATGTAAACGGGGAAGAATCCGGAATCATTGCACCGTACGGATCATGTGATCTATGGTATCCTAAATAAGGAAGTGGAATCGGGGGACGCTACCAAAAAGAGTATCTGATCTCGTCTGAGCGGTTGACGAAGCAAGCATACATCCGTAATACGCTATGAAATACATAGTGAATAAAGATCCTGTAACTTCAGTTTCTGCCCTTAACCTTTTCGCTCCCTCAGCTTCTTCGTCTAACAAGATCAATTCTAAACATCACCGAGGTTAGTATCTGTTAGCTCTGATGATAGGACATCGTTTCATGATGTTACTTCTCTGCGCACCTAAGCATATGTAGTATGAAGCGTCAAAAATGACGTCTGTATAAGACTGGTATATGGAAAACCCCAGCGGGGAGATCAGCACGGCATTAGAGATCACAAAAAAGAGTCATCTAGACTGGATGACATAAGGGCTCTTGAAAAGAAAAGTGGAAGTTGGTTGCAAATTTATTTTTGGCTAATCACAGACGTACCGGAGACGAAGCAACACTGCGGTAAGGACATTTCATAAATCGACTATAGAGTTGTATGGTTGAACAAGTTCATCTGACAAATAATGTTTATCTTACCTCCAATTTCGTCACGGTCTGAATTAACCATAATTTTTCGAATGTTGTTACGTATGTATAAGTTATCTCTTCGTTGTCAGAATATGATACAGCATACATTGTTTCCTTATCTGTAGTCGAAACTAGTAGTACCTTAATATAGTCAGGCACTATGATGATATCATTACTCTCTAGTTTGCTTTCAAAGATCCGTACATTAGCGATCTCGCTATAACCATTAATAATACTATCATCGACACCCAACGGAAAAAGAATTCTTACTGATATATTTGACCTTGTTTTTTTCTTCAAAAATTTTAGGATACTTTGTGTTTCTTCTCTCTTCACTGTATTTACATTACAGAATAAAATAGTGATCTCACCTTTTGCGCCCTTTATTATCTCATCAATACGATTCTCAACCAATTTAAAATCTTGTATGTTTTCTTTATGCAATTGATCCTCTTCAGGAAGTTCACCTTTGTCTTTGACCGAAATATTGTTCCGATATTTTGCTGCATAGTCTTCTGTAATTAGATTCTCCGGGTTTTCGCTTAATATATGAATAAGTTTGTAATACCAAAATATTGAGGCAAGAATGCATAGATAGGCGAACGCCCACATTGCTTCCCATATCAATTCAGTCTCTAAAAGAAATTCTTCATCAACAATTGCAATATACAAATAGAAAAAATCTGTGAGAGTTGTCAATATCATGAAAGAGGCAAATAATATCCAGTGATAGATGTAAGGGTTATTTCTAGGTAACTTCGTTAGGATGAGAATTGAAAGAGATAATAAAAAAGCATCGCTGTAGGTATTATTGGTACTAATCACAATATCAGGCCACTGGGATTGAAAATCTACTTCCTGGCTAAAAATTAGGATAGTTGATGTTACAGGTAGTACAAATGCGAGTGTTACTACAAACACAATCACCTTGCGTTTTATTATTCCATTTCTATTTACAGTCTTAAATGATCTGTAGGTAAATAGAATTAGAGGTGCAAAGCCTACAAAATAGAAAATTTCCCCGACACCTGGGTATGGAGCATCTATATTCAATACAATTTGATAATACGAATAAGTAAATTCACCAATAAACCAGAGAACTAATCCTATGAAAAGCAGCTTAAATCTCTGAACTTCTATATTTCTGGGATTCGAAAGTAATGTAAACAATAATAAAAAGGAGGCTGACCCCAGCAAAACTGCTGAGGTTGTGCCTATGTATTTGTCTTCATTAGTAATAAATAATATTATATGTATAAACACTATAGTCACTGCTATAGCAATCATAAATCCGAAGAACAAATATTTCATTTCATACTTTATTTTAAAAGCAGATTCAATATTTTTAGTTCTGCTCAATTAAATATGAATTCCCTGCAAATTATTTAAATTCATCCTCGATAATATATTGTAAGATACATTCTATCTGATATATCTTGATTCCATTGTGCTATTATAATATTTTCAATTGGTCCCGTGCCATTCTTGGTATTAACATTAATTTGATTTGACTTCTAGTTTTCCGTAAAATTTCCTTAGCGCATCACTCATCTACAGGTTCGTAATTATACTCTACAAGCATCTTTCTCATTATTAAGACTTCGCAACCTTGCTGTTGCCTTAACAGTATCCATAAAAAACCTATAAAAATATATATAAAACGACATAATAGCAACAAGAACAAGAACACTCTCCAGGTTCAGATCTAGAAAAGATAACAGTATAACAGTATTACACATAGAATGCAAGATTGGCTATGTTCTCAGTACGTTCCTATATAAAATATCTTCACACTTAGATCTTACATCTTGGAAACTCCCCTGTTTCTTTTGTACCTGGTTTTAATCTTCATCATAATTAAGTCCTCTGAATTATTTTTCGTCTTCCGTCGTGGACATAGCAGTTGGTTTCCAATTGTTACCGTCTAGGTTAGCTCATATACTAGGTCATTTGAGATATTCAGAAATAAAATCTCTGTACCTCAGTTTTAATTCTGTAGATAGAAACTTATAGGACCTTATGATGCGTCTACAATTCTTGTTTTCACAATGACATTTTAAATACCATCCGGTTTCACTTTCCGAAGTTGAATAATCGATTGTCACTTCTTCACCTTTTCTAATATTCCTTATTGCAACAATTTTTACAGAATCCATGATTCCAGAGTTTGGGTTGCAAGAATGGTTTATGTACCAGCCAGGATTACTTCTGAGCGGAGCGATCCATTGACATTTTTCTATTTGTAACCACCTATCGCCTACATAGCAAGGATATCTACCCTTTTTCGATATCCCTTCCCAGGTGAAAATAAGATTTCCTTTCTTAAAGCTTACTTTTGCAAAAAGCCCTTCACCGGTGCCACTAGTTCGACCAACATATAGCTTCTTCCATGTCAAAATCCTCTTCGCCAATTCTAAATTACTATAGCCTATAGGAATGCCAGATGTTAGACTTGAGCAGTACTAATGATTAGATCTATTACAGTATGGCATCTACTTTATAGTCTCCTCTATTGGTCAGCCTATCAAGTCTTTTTAGTACAAAAGCTGCAGTTTCCCTGACTGCATAGCTTGGATCATCCAGCATCTTTTTCAGTGTTTCTTTACACCCGTGGGCTCGCATCAAACCCAAAGCTTCTATAGCTTCGTGTCTTACAAGTTCGTTTTTATCATTTAGAGCAGAGTTAATCAGGTAGGGAATCTTAGCTCTCATATTTCGCACGCCAATTTGAAAAGCAGCCTCATGTTTTACAATTATATTATCGTCATTAAGCAAAACCCAGACCAGTAGATCGGCTATTTCGACAAAGATAGGGTCATCTTTGTCAATTACTTCTGTTATCTCTCCTGCAAGCCAGACAGAATCCCATCGCATAGATTCGTCTCTTTCATTTCTTAAAATTTGTATAATTTTGTCAAGCCGCTCTCTCGGTGGTAGTTTTCTCATGTCATATTCGTCGAAGATAATTTCCATTCTTGGCCTGTTATTTTAGAAGAATTATTTAAGGTTTCTCGCTTATCCTTGGCTCTTGGCCCTCTCCCATCGAGCAAATATAGAAATAGAAATAAAGAGAAGAACTCAAAAGAAAAAGAAAGGAATCCATAGTATGTATGAATGAAACATTGCTGACTGAATTATGGTAATCCAAACATGGACGTCATATTGAGATGGTCAAGAGATTTTCCTGGTATATTTATTAACTAAAAACTTTGAATACTACTGTCATGAGTGAACTGGATGAAATAGAAATGGAGTGACAAGAGGCTGGAGGTATTGCACAGCAGTTCATCTGCTCCAAAGAAGAATCATGACCGTATGGTACAGCTAGCGAAGGAGTTTACTGATATATTTAGAAAGCATGGAGAATACTTTCAACTTAGCAATACTGGGACAGCTGGAACTGCTTCAAGCAGAAACTATCACGAGAAAATTTTTCGAAAATGTGGGCTACCCTGCGAAAAGTTATGTGATTTGAACCAGCGATATTTGGGGAAACTAGGAAATGGTCTATTAACAATAAAACAGTTCGTCCCATGGCAAGGACGAGATAAAACGAGTCGTAAAAATCTAATATAATTCCGATAAAAAAGTTTCAAGGTACAACATTTTTCGAAAAAAATAACAGGATTCGGATCCTCATCTATCTTCTAGAATAAACCTCGGTCTCAGATACAAATAGTAAATTCGCCTACTACCCACTACGCTGTTCCAGAGCTTTCTCCAAACGAAGCTAGGGTGTCATGATGGAGTTACTCCAGTCACTCCGGAGTAACTCCGGGCACTCCAATCTAGAATGGTGAATTTACGAAAAATAGTTATTAACTAGTAGCATTTACACTGGGGGAATATAATATGGTTAACAAAAGGAAGATATTGTCCTCCGTTTGGTTCGACTTTCTCAAGATGCTAAATCGCGAGAGTCATACGAATTTCAAACACACATCCGCAGACGAGCTAAATGGAGTGAAGAAAATAAGGGGAAAGTAAATGGCTAAAGAGCCGTGGAAATGTTCGCATGCCGATTGCAAACAAGAGTGCAGTAGGAAGGAGAACCTAAAGAGACATATTATGAGAAAACACAAAGGGGATGGCATACCTGTAAAGAACAAGTCCTCTGATACTGAAAAATTAGCCCGGGGTACACAACCCATTGGCACTGTCGCGGATCTCTATTCCAGAAATGAGATTACTAAGGAAGAATACAACGAGAAACGACAAGCAGTAAAAACAACGGATGGGTTTGACCCTGTAGATAGGGCCTATCAACTATTTAAGAAGTTGAAGGATAGAAACGACAAGATTGAAGAGCTTGGGCTTAGTCGATTTCACAATTTGATAGGTGCATATTTTATGCTACCCGGAAATAAGCAAACAAAACCTGCGACAAAGAGTCAATTCTTGTTCAGTGTTTGTGCTTGTATCTAATCAAAATATTCAACGGTATAATGCCTAGCCAAAAATATTGAGCCATATCTAGGTCAATGAATGATACAGCTATTGAAATACTAAATATTATGGGTATAGAGAGAAGGTTAAGCATTGTACCACTAAAAAATAATGGATGCATATCCTTGTCTACAAATTGACGTACTTTTGTAGCATACCACCATATCGCTGCAAGCAAGGAACTTGCCATTATCACAACCATACAATAAATAATGTATGGTATCTGATAAGATTCGTAGTTTATAACCAATGAAGTGGTTAGTGACAGTAGAGTAATAAGTAACAAAAAAAGCAGGTTAAGATAAACCATTGAAATATGAGAACCTCTAATATGATTAAATACCTGATGATATGATATCCAAAAGACTGCTACGACTGCAAAGCTTATAAGATAATTTTCGAACTGAGGATAAATACTGTATAACCTCTCTATTAGTTCTGATTGGGTAAGATTTAGCGGTAAATCTGGTATATCAATTGATAGCGCCATAAGGGTGATTGCGAAAGCAAACACTGCATCACTGAATGATATTACATGTTCCAGTTTTATATGAGGAGTAAATACACTAGTCATCGCAATTTTATCAGTTCCTTTTCAATTTGGTCTAAGACCTGCTACTGCTACTATTATCGTTTGTGGAAAAAAAGTTAGAAAGACTCATCTACTTCTTTTTGTCAAGATGCAAGTATATTCATAGGGACTATGGGTTATCAAGCCGCCGGATTTATTGAAAATCATCAGTAACTAAATGGTCATGAACCATTACGCATGGCTGCTATATTTTGTCTCAGGGCGAATCAAACTTTATGTGCTAGCAAATTTAGAAGATTCCTGCATGAGCCATGTGACAATATCTCGGATAAAATATCTGAACAACCCAACATTTAACAGAAAATACTCTTATAATGCTACACTCGTATTAGATTAACGACTACATACACTAGTGTATCGTATCCCACCGAACCCAGACCAACGGCGCTCCACTAGAAAACGACTTCAAAAGAAAGAATGGTAGTATAATAACAATCTCTTTATGTATGAAAAATATTAAGGAACTGAAATCAGTAGATAAAAAATATGCATTGTTGTGAATTATGCACAGCCAACTACACAATTATTTGACCCTGTAAAGTTGTCCCATTTTAGTAAACTGTATCTTCGATATGTCGCTTGGAACACATTGTCACAAACCTAGACAGACGATGTTGGAACTAGTAGATAGGTAAGATGAAGGTCGGCGAACTCGCTCATTTATTGAATTGTCGTTGATAACACTACAGAATCTATTTGAGCGATAACAAATTTAAAAGCATAACAGAGAGATGAATTGAATAACAACCTAAATATTCAGTAGCCAATCAGCGGGTTTCGTTTAGTGAAATTAACTCGGAACAAGAGTGGGTTGTGTTTAACGCATTGATGCTGTAATTTTATACTCTTGGAAAGAATCATGATAGTATTGAAGATAACCCGAATCGGCATTGGTTATCACAACGAAGAGGAAGGTTGAGCAGAATGGAACTAGTGGTTCATCTCGCCAGCATAAAAAACAAGTTTTATGTAACCATATAGGTAGCTAAATCATATGCCCTTTGAGAGTTTAGGTGAGTATGTCTGCGCTCTAGATAAGGCTGGACAGCTAATACGTGTAAAGGTAAAAGTCAATCCCGATTTAGAAGTTGCCGAAATCCTAAGACGACTCATGTATAAGGGTAATCAACCGGCGATTTTGTTTGAGCACGTGGAAGGCTCGACAATGCCCATTCTAGGCAATGCATTTGGAACTATGGAAAGGTTGCACCTTGCATTGGAAATGAACGACTTTACAGAGATAGGAGGCAGGGTGACAGATCTCACAAAAATGAAAATGCCTGCTGGAGTGCTTAATAAAATCAAAATGCTCCCAAAACTATCTGAAATAGCGGATTATGGCCCCAAGTATGTAGAATCAGGACCTGTGACAGAGGTTGTCCAGAATACCGAAAATGTCAGCCTCAATACTATGCCTATCCTGAAATCATTTTCTGGTGATGCAGGAAGATTCATTACCTTTGGAATCACGGTCACGAAACATCCAGATACTGATATTCGAAATATGGGAGTATACAGAATTCAAATATTGGATGAAAAGAAAGCAATAATGCACTGGCAGATACATAAGCGAGGAGCACATCACTATCAGATATCAAGAGAACGCCAGGGGAAAAAAATCGAGGTGGCCATTGTAATAGGCGCGGATCCTGCAACAATCTTTAGTGCAGTCGCACCAGTTCCAGAAGGTATGGATAAATTTCTTTTTGCAGGAATCGCAAGAAAAAGAGGTATCAAACTTGTGAAATGCAAAACAGTAGACTTAGAAGTTCCTGTTAATTCTGAAATAGTTTTGGAAGGTTATGTGGACCCAGAGGACATTCGAATGGAGGGGCCCTTTGGAGACCATACTGGATATTATACTCCTCCTGAACCATATCCCACTTTTACGCTCACAGGAATTATGAGAAAATCCAGTCCTATTTACCTCACTACAGTTGTAGGGAAACCAATTTTGGAGGATGCTTACATAGGCAAGGTAATAGAGCGAGCTTTTTTGCCACTCATACAAATGTTCCATCCAGAAGTAACGGATTTCTGCATGCCACCTGCAGGTTGGTTTCAGGGCCTTGCTGTGATTTCGATTAAAAAAAGGTACCCAGGACAGGCGAAGAAAGTGATGATGGGTCTTTGGGGCATGGGACAGTTGGCACTTACAAAAATGTTCGTAGTAGTAGACGATGACATTAAT
>DATADQ010000064.1:0-4310 GCA_036258455.1 Nitrososphaeraceae archaeon
ATAATCGCCATCCCCTACAGTTGTAATCGTAATCACAGCCCACCAAAGGGCGTCGTTAAATTTAGTTATATTCGCTCTTGGCTGTTTGTTTTCGGTCAGATACCCAGCAAAACCACCAACAACTATCACTAAACTAATACACTATGGATTACCGGAATAATGATGTTAATGTTTGCTTGTAGGAATTTATTGAACCGGGCAGTCTTCATAAATATACTACCATTCCTGCAAATAAATAAAATTATCAATATTTTTTAATGGAATTTTTCCAGCAATTTTTTAATTATTAGCAATTAGTAAGATTCCTTTAGCACCAGTGGATAGCAAATAAATAAAATAACAATTTTTTTTAGATTTTAATATTCCATTATTGATTTCAGTCTTAATGAATCCTAGATTTAGAATTCTTTTTAATTACTTTCGGTTACCTACCATGACTACAAAGTCTATTCCAACCGCAAGAGAATTAGTTGGGGATAGAATTAATTTAGAAAATACGACCAGAACGTAATGCTATAGATCTTGCAGATCCCACATCCCTATTTCCTCGACAATTGGGTAATATATTTCGCGAAGTACCGAATTCGTTAACGATCTCTATCCTTACTGATCTGTTTTGATTCTTGATTTCTTGTGCTATATGGTTGCATTTAATCGAATCCCCATTTCCAATTTTCAGTATCTTTCTACTGGAATTTATGCAAGAAAGTATATTCATAATGAATTTAACCGCTTCTCCAAGTGAGCTTTGAACAGTACTGTATAGTTCTGTGTGTAGGTATAGAACATAAATTCCTATCCTGTTCCCAGGATCTACTCCTACTACTAAAATATCTTCAAAATAATTGCCACTCAAATTTTTTAATAGCATTGCCTTAAAGAGAGGTGGAAATGTATCAAGCTGAAAATCAAATATTAGGTCTTCTCTTCTAATTAACGATGCTTCATTCTTTGTTGTAATGATTATTTTTGCATTTGTCCTAGAAGCTTCTTCTGGAGAAAGTGAAGAAAAACTAATATTCATAGACTTCAGCATGCTTACAATTTTATAATACGGTCGACCTTCGACAGTTGCTACCACTATTTGATTTGAATTCTGTTCTGTTGCTAAGGGATTTCCATTCAATTATACTAATTTTTAATTCTTATTAAATTTTTTGAGTTTTGGTTAAGTATTTACTTTGGTTCATTTGTATCATTTTTGTTTAAAACCGAATCTACGACTAGTTTAACGGATTTATCAAATGAAAGTTTTGTATTTTCTCTAAGTTTGGTCAGGTTAGTTTCAGCCTGTTCCAAAATTTTCTCTGATTTCTCCTCTGCTTCTTGTTTGGCAGCTGAAATTATTTTCTCTGATTCCGTCTTTGCAATCTCGATTATCTTTTCTCTAAGTTGTGAGATTTCTTTATCAGAATTGGTCAAGATTCTCTTTTTCATGTCTTGGACTTTGATTGACAAACTCTCAATATCTTTTTCCAGTTCAGATAGTGCGGTAATAATTTTTTCTACAGAGGACATTATCCTGTACCAAAAAATCCTATAACCATATATTAACTCTGCATTGATAAGTAACTTTGTGCCTATCATTCATGATAGTACTATGTAGTAAGATTAAGTATTGCCTGTGCAATGTCTCCCTTCGTATCAGTTAGAGCCATTATGGCTTTCTCTCTTGAACTCGAAGCTTGTTGCATTACCAGGATAATATCTTCCTCCTTAAAAGTAGGAACCTCTCTTTCTTTTTCTTCTATATCTCCGGCAATAATTTGAAAAATAGTACTATCTTTGCCCTTCATTTCAATTACCTGTGGTTTTATCAAGTAGATTTCCTTCGTATCGCTTTTAATGACCACTTCCTCAATATTACCTAGTTCCTGCATATTTAGGCCCATTTTGTCCAGCATCCGTCTCATCTCGCGATTACCGCGCATCATGGATTTTGATGCTCCGCTCTACTTTTTATTCCTTCTCTAATCCTGACTGCCACGTCTCCTATTCTACCATGCAGCTGTGATTGACTAACAACCGATTTTCCTACCGCAAGTACAACGTCGCTCTTATCTATTACGACAACTTCTGACCCAATATTGATATTTGAACCGAACCACTCAACATGTTTACAGAATAATGATCTTCCTTCGCTTACAAATGGAAGGGCTTCTTCTTTTGGAATAATACAGTTCTGTTTGAAACTACTGTCGTTCAACAAAATCGAGGCGCCGAAAATGGTAAGAGCTATTCCACCATCTGATCTTAAAGTACCTATAAGTTGATCCTTCGTTCCAAAACTCTTGATTCTTCCGGTTTTTCTGGAATATAAGAATGAAAGTTCCCTAGGTAGAACATTTGATACACCATTACCAAAAAGTGCATTTATGTGATAAGAAATTTTTTCGTTAGGATCCAAAACTTGTTTAGCTTTATTTGATTTCTGTATTTAAAACATATGAGGCAAAAAATAAAAAACACATAGTTGAAATTTTAGCAATATTATTGTGATATAGACCGTTTGAATGGTGTAGTTCAATATGATTTTTTCACTGCGACCGCCATTTTGTTACTAGTAAATACAGTTGATTGATAATATTCAAACTATAGAATAGAAAAAAATAAACTAGATGTTCGTTTATCCGTAAACATTTATGGCTTCTTGCGAAATCTGCGGAATTCAGATAATCGACCATGGCGAAAAGGTTTTTGTAGAAGGAAACTTGCTGACAGTATGCAAGACATGTTCAAAGAGAGGCAAACCATCAAATAACCAACAAAATATTCAAAGAGTCTCCGCTAGACCAACAAAATTGGCAGTACCCAACAAAATAACATTCAATGACTCTACCATCTTGGTCGGCAATTTTTCAGAAATCATTCGAAAATCAAGGATGAAACAGGGTCTTACACATGAACAGTTAGGAATGGTCATAAAGGAGCGGGCTTCATTGTTGCGAAAAATTGAGAGTGGTTCACTAAAACCTGATGATGAATTAATCAAAAAGCTGGAAAGATATTTTCGAATAAGTCTATATACTGAGGTTGAACCTAGTGAATAAATCTACAGTACTTATTACTTATCCTATAAAACACGTTGCTATTGAAGCCAAGTCATTGGCAGAGTCTGCAGGTTATTCTGTAGTGCGTACAGTGACTCAGAAACATTTAACGAGATCAAAGTTTGGTATTGGAAAAGGAAAAGCAGACGAAGTTAGGGAATTGATTAAGTCCTTGAATATTGAGTTTGTAATCTTTGATGAAATATTAAAACCGACACAACAATATAATTTGGCAAAACTATGTGAAACTGATGTCATTGATAGGGAGAAACTAATTCTTGAAATCTTTAGATTAAGATCTAATACCGAGGAGTCTAAAATTCAGATAAAACTCGCTGAACTGCATTATGAATCAGTAAGAATCAAAGAGAAGGTGAGGCTTGCAAAGAAGGGGGAACAACCAGGTTTCTTTGGCTTGGGAAAGTACGACGCAGATGTTCATCTACTCGACATAAGGAGGAGAATTACTGTTTTAAGAAAAAAACTAGTAAAAGAAGAAAAGAGAAAGCTTTTGCAAAGAACTGGCAGAGCAAGATCCGGTTTTCCAACTGTATCCATTATAGGATATACCTCAGTTGGAAAGACAACTCTCTTTAATCATTTGACGGGAGAATCAAAATTGGTGGGTGTTGAATTGTTTACAACGCTTTCTACATCTAGCAGAATTGTGAATATCAAGGGAAATAAAGTATTGTTTTCTGATACAGTAGGATTCATAAGTAAACTGCCAGCCTATATGATAGATGCTTTTAAGTCAACCTTACAAGAACTAATTTTTTCAGATATTATTTTACTTGTATTGGATATTAGTCAGAGTTACGAAATGATAAAAAAACAACTGTCAAGTAGCTTTACTGTCTTGATACACTTGGGAGTATCAATCGCAAAAATAATTTATGTATTCAATAAGATGGATATAGTGAACATTCAGGATGCAAGAGAAAAATGTAAGCTACTGGGGATATTGAATGAAAGTAACAACAACATCGTTATGATATCATCAAAGACAGGAATGAATGTTAGTGTTCTCCTCGAAACTATCCAATCCAAAATTTTTGTCAATATGATAAAGGTAGATAATTAATGCCCATTGCAGTTCTTAGATTGGGCCACAGACTGGTACGGGATGATCGTACTACCACACACGTTGCATTAGTGTCAAGAGCTTTCGGTTGTAAAAAGATTTTCATGACCGATGTAGACGATTCGATACTCCAGACGATTAGAAAAATATGTGATGACTGGGGAGGTTCTAATGAA
>DATADQ010000065.1:0-11970 GCA_036258455.1 Nitrososphaeraceae archaeon
ATTCAAGTCTGCCAGTGATGCCTTTAATGTAGGATTTCTTGGAAAAAGCAAACCAGATCTGTCTGGTATATATGATCTTACCATTCTCAATGAAATCTTAAAAAAGAAAGAACTGGAGCAAATCAACGGCATTAAAGTAGATGGCAAAATGACAGACATCACAAATAAATCGGCTCTAGTCAACGTTACCAACAATCCTATTCAGTAAAGGTATTTTGAAATCTAGATCTATATCCAGATCAGCATTTTAGTCCAGAAATTACATTCCAAAAGACAATACTAACAAAAAGAAATGGACGTAAATTTATTTTGGATCTAGGGATACTGCGCAGGAATTGGGACCGGCCTCCAGATCAGGCATTTGCATGTCGTCAAATGGGAGCATTCTCTTGTTTATATCTATAATTGTTTTATAGTTCATCGGCCTTGATGACAAAGTGTCCGTTACAAAATGAACAAATTCATCCTCGGTCATCGAAAGAAGTTTTATTTTTTTCTTTAGTGAACCAATTGTGTCAGCTATAGGTACAGCATGCTTTAGGGTAATTAAATTTCCATTAAAGTGCGCAGGCAGAACTACAGTATTCTCTGGCAATTGATCTATTTTTTGATGGTAGGTTTCATACAGCAGTCCAGCATATTTTTTGGCTTCTTCCCTCAAGTCAGGTCTTCCTACACTATCAACAAACAAGGTATCTCCAGTAAATAAATAGGAATATTGACGACTCGCATCGGTATCATAAGAATAATTTACCAAATAAGACATGCTACCATTCGTATGTCCGGGTGTGTGTATAGCTCTTAGCGAAATTATCTTCGATATATCTATTTGTTCCTCGTCTTTTATGTAATTGATATTAATTTCTGTATTTTCGCTATTGTATTGTTCTAGAGAGCTGAAATATGCCATGGCTTGAGCGTTTGTTACTGTAGATACAGTTTTAGCTAATTTTGCTACTCCAGAAACATGATCAGCATGTTGATGGGTGTCGATTACCTTTATTATTTTCAATCCATTTTCCTTGGCAACTTCAAGAAAAGCCTCATAAATC
This sequence comes from Nitrososphaeraceae archaeon, assembly GCA_036258455.1. Taxonomy (GTDB): domain Archaea; phylum Thermoproteota; class Nitrososphaeria; order Nitrososphaerales; family Nitrososphaeraceae; genus TA-21. The sequence continues at coordinate 1,053 of DATADQ010000065.1, forward strand.
TCGCGACTTGGATCCATAACTACTGCTGTACTATCCTCTTTTGAAGATACAATATATCCCATACATCCTTTGGATATCCTTCTTATCTGCCATATTCTAAAGGGAGCTTCCTTAGGAACTACAACTTCCGCAACATCATAGACTTTATTCCAACTGGCCATTCCTCCCCTGACACTTTTCGCATTATATCCTAATTGGTTAAGCAACCTTGCCGCCATCATTGACCTATTTCCATGTGCACAAACAGTAACAATTTCTTTATCTTTTGGAATTTCTTTTAACAGATTAGAATCATTCAGAAATAAACGATCAACGGGTATCAATTTAGGATTTTCATGATTATCGTAGGATAATTTCCAAGTTTCATATTCTTGAGGGGTTCGAACATCCAGAATATAAATATCCTCTTGGTTATCTATTTTCTTTTTCAATTCAGTAGGTTCTATTTCCTGACTTTTTCCTGTACTTTGGCCATTCATATGACATTATAGAAAACTAATCACTACTTAAATAGGTATTTATAATAACAGATTGGGTCAGGAGTAGCATAAAGTGCCGGGATTGATCCTTTCTGCTCTGCGAAAACTTGGCGAAGAGCAGATTTACGTTCCTATAGATGGGAAACCACTGACTATCCTACTAAATACGGCTCCAAGTATACCGTTATTTATCTATTGGTAAGTGAATCTCTTGTTGATCTCCATTGATACGTGAACAAATAAATCAGAAAATTAGGAATTATTACGTAAGTCCATACAAGACGTTATCAATGCTAAGAATGATCTGAGTGAGGTAAGATGCCTGTTTGGTAACAGCTTGGATCTCTTCTCATGCTCTGTGTTTCCACTGGTAAATGAGAGAGTAAAGAGATTAGAAATTGGGCCAATAAAATGAAGGAAGTAAAGCAAGGATAATTATATCTAAACGTGCTATAACTACAATATGCGAAGAATAATAAAAGCAGCAGGTGCGCCAGGAGAATTTAAATGTCGAACTTGTGAAATGTTATGGTCAAGTTTTATGGAAAATAATATTCCATGCATAGATAAAACAATAAGATATGGATCACACAATTTCGACTTTAGTAAACCTATTGTCCGCGAAAAATCTGAACCAGATCTGGTTTAATTGTTTTAATAGTATCATGTAAATTACAATTGTATTGAACGCCACGTATCATATGTGTAGTTTTGGACACAGTAAAAACGATCATTTTACGTTCATTGGTCAGAATTATACTTCAAAATGTAATAGATGCAGATGTGAACGATTTGGTCGAATTGGAGTCTAGTTAAAATGGAAAAACCAAAACCAACAATAACGCCAATTGTTATTCCAGACGATAAATTACAATTTCTAAAGAAAAAATTAGATGATCCAGACTTGGCACAATCTGTCAAAAGAGACTTTATCAAGGAAATAATGGGTGGTGAATGTGCCATGTGTCAAGGAATGCCTACAAAGATAGCAAGTTATGATATGGATGGAATAACATTAATCGAAAGATATTGTGATAAATGCTTTGAAAAAGTCTAATTTCTAGAAATCCTTTATTCACATTGCGCTTATGAAAAATATCATATCATGTAATTTCACGGGATAGATGTGATAACTTCATCTTCATTATTTGTTGGTGCGAAGCACTAGTCGAGCAACCGCATTACCCAATTTTTATTTAGTTTTTTAATATTTTGATTTTATTAAGCAATCTTTGCAGATCGATTAACATGAAGTAAAAGAAAAATAATTTTTCATTCCTTTTAAGTTGAGTTAAGCAGTAAGAATATAAATTGTGATATTAACATTAACAGTTCATAGTTCAAGATAATACTTTACACTGTAAAAGGATTCACTATGTGCACATTTCAATCAGAATAATTCATTACTTTTTTTGTGCTCGCTATATCTCCTAGAAAATTCCTTTTCTATCTCTTCGTTTTTAATAATTTCACCTCTACGCCCCGGCGTCTTCATAGCTTGCTGACTAACTATTTTTCTTTCATCCTCCAATTCGTTATATCCTATATGAGTGTCATAGATTCTTTGTTTCATACTCCTTAAGTAATTGCTGTATCTTTCTCTAAAATCAGCTTCCACACCTGAACAAATGTTAGCAACCATTTCTGTATTTGTCCACTGCTACATCTATTCTTTCACACTTATAAGAATGCATTGTTCTGCTTTGGGCATAACTACCAGACGGTAACTTATCTACTGTAATTTTATTTAACGATTGATGGGGTGGACAGGATTTGATTTTGATAAATAATGTAACTAGTGAATGCACATTCCTAAATGAATAGTAAATTTTTAATCATAAATTGGAATAAATCATGCGATTATACCGATCTCTGCTCTTTTATAGTCAGCAGAAAACGAGCAAAATCTAAATTGCCTGTTTTGACACCTGAATAAATTTTATCCCAGATGGTTAGACACGGAGTTTGCCTGAGCATTGATGCTTATCGTAAAGAATTGTTAGTCTTCTTGATCCTACACTCTTTGTTTGTATACTCACTACATTTGTCACTATGGCGCCACTGACCATTATTAAAATATTCCAAATGTCTAGAATTATCTCTATCTGTAACGATGCGCTCATGACCATTCTTGGCAGTTGTTGACTTTGCCATCACTTCGACTCCTCTTCTCATAATAATCAAATATTGTTCGTAGACCATTCCATAAAAACGTTGGCCACATTAGTGTCTCAATTGGCAGTTTAATAATAACAGTATTTGCTAGCTCCGAACAAATACTAATAACAGTGAAAATCCTACATAAATTGATATTTATAAGAGAAATAGTATTAAATTAAGTATCAAATATGTTATTAATTGCATTTATTTCAACATAATGGTTACCAAAGTGAAACTTGATATTTACAAAAGTCAGTTGATAACAATGATATATTATTATATCCATGTCTTTGAATTGCGTAAATGGAAAACTTATGTCAAATATGTAACAAAAATAAAATTGAGGTATATCAACTAGATTTTGAAGTATGTTTTGATTGTTGGATGAATGAAACTAAGCCTAAAATATCCTAAGTACGTTACTATATAAATAAACGAAGTATTTTATTATATTCATAATCCATAAACAAATAATCTAAACAACTGGTAGAAATGAGTTTTGATTTTGAACGATTGAACAAGAAGCAATCGAGGATTCCACCAGTTGATTCTTGGAGCTGATGTAAAATTCTGTTAAACATAGCATATAAAAGACCATCTTAGAAAGCACTATAGCATTTGTCCATTTTGAAGCATCATCTCATCTCATCAATAATCACTTAATTGACACGTTTGTTAATTTGGGAGCTACAATACTATATGTTATCTCATCTAGTTCCATTGTGTCTAAGTTGCCCTGTACTACAATTCGAAAATCTTCCATTAAGGCTTTTCCGGTTAAGTAAGATTTATCTTTTTTAAACATTTGTCACAATATTTTTCAATTAAGGAAATGCCATTCATATCATAACTTGCTATCTTTGTAGGCATTTCGTGACATACCGAGCGCTGCCCACCCATAAAACGTCTAATATACTCTCTCTTTTGATACTCCGACAAGATAGGGTTTGCTAATTTTTGCCCTATAAACTTTAATTTATCTTCGGGGTAGAAAATCGGTTTTATTGTTGGTTTTGGCCTCTTCAAGATAAATGCGCCACCGTCAGTAACTTATCCAATTTGAAGCGTTCCTACTTAAGAGAATCATAGTCCATAATAGTGACTTCATAATTAAACATTGGATTCAATTTCGTTATGGCTTCCAGTAAGATTTCCCTGTCTCTCTCATTGAAATTTAATTCCATGTTACAGTTAGTGCGAAATAAAATTTAACGATTATATAATTTGAAGTTCCATACTCATCTTTATCATGGGAAATGGATCTTGTTTTAATCAATTTGTCTATTAATCTAGAAAGTACAATTTAATCAGAGTCACTCGGATGGGAGCGTCGCATTTCACTTTTAAAAATCAATGGATTTTTCTAATCCAGTTCTGAATTTATCACAATTGATATTACTAATTGGTTATATAATACTTGTAATGTATATGACTAGTGGCAAGAACAATGTTACACCTCATCCTTGGAACTCTAGTGTTTGTAATCAAAGATAACTCCATAGGCTAGTCCTGGCTCGAGTGGAGTTTCGTTGGTTTCTGCTTTCGGTTTTTCAGAATTTTTGATGATGATATCATACTTTATATCTATAATTCGCAAAAAGTTCGAACGAAAAAAGAAATAGCAGCAAGGTAGTCATTTAGGAATATAGACATTGTATGATTCACATTTTAATCTAACATCATCTTGAGAGATACTAGCTCATTTATAATGGTAACGTTTTCCGCTTCGTGGAGTGGATAGTTTTTTAAATAGGATACATACTTGGAGAAACTTATTTTGAAAATCTAGTCCCGCATGATATATTTTGGATATTTGTTAGAATTTGGCATTACTGACCTAGCCGATAAGAATATTTGAGTGGTATGGAATCATGATATGGCAGGAGAGGGCGATCCCTGAAAGTATTATTGATTGCGGGTGGTAGTGGCAGCAGAGCGAAGCCTTTTTCTCAATACACACCAAAACCAATGATTTCTCTGGACGGACGACCGGTCATAGATCATATAGTAAGGTATCTTGCGAGGTTTCCGGACGTAGAAGATTTCGTTATTGTATGTGAATTCGATGACCATGGAAAACAGATTATTAATTATTTTGAGGGTAAGGAAAGGATCGTAGGTAAGAAAATTGTATTTGTAGAAGACAAAAAAAATGGGACTGGAGGGGCAATATTGAATGCCGAAACAGAGATTGGAAGGGATGAGGCCTTTATTGTATGGTTTGCTGATAACATGTGTGCGCTGGATATGGGTAGCTTTGTCAAACGATACAAATTTTTATATGAAAGTCAAAAAAATGGTGGAAAAAACATGCTCGGAATGGTTGTGACAAGGGATTACCGGAGAGAAGAAACGGGTAGGATTGTATGCGATCCGAATGAAACTGACAGAATTATGGAATTTACTGAAAAACCATTTGCAAAATTAGATCTGCCTGAGACTCTTGGAATATATATTTTTAGCAATGCTATGTTCCCATTCATACACAAGCAAAGAGATAGTTCAGTAATTGGTAACAGCCTAGATCTATCTTTTGATATCCTTGCCAAATTACCATCACTTGGATTTGGGTTGTATTCTTATCCTATTTCCAAACAAATCGATTGGATTGACGTTGAATCTCCAGTTTACGCAGAAAGAAACAAAGAACTGGTAAAGAGGATCCTTGCGCAAATGGAAGTAATTAAATAACAACATAAAATCAATGCTTTTATGGTAATTTAAGAAGCTCACTTCCCACAGTGGGAGATTATTTTACTGCACTTAGTGGTAATGAAGACATTCTTACTGTCGTTAATGCTATAATTGATGCAAGAGAAAGCCGGGAAGAAGTTAGGCAAATAGTCATGGAGTTACGTGGCGGATGTAACTGAATTGGAGTAATTATTTCTTAAAATATGTAGTTTGTGTTTGTCCAGATTTCATTTTATTATAAAGCCTTACCACATCTATTAATTGCCAAACCCAAAAACCACCGCCTAATATTGGACCAATTATCCAATTGAGAGGAAATGGAACTAGCCAGATTACAGCAAGCCATATGGCGATTCGGGCAATCAAAATAATTACTCCCCTTTTTTTATATCCTAGGTAGATATGCCCAACACCCGCAATTACGACCGCTAGAATAATTGTCAGTGCTAGGCTTTTTGCCAACTTAAAAAACTAACTCCCATCTTGCTACTAGTACTTTGTAATAACTTTGAAGATGTCTTGGCACTAATTTTAGCAAACATTGCATTGAATAATAACAGAAAAATGTTATAAATAAGTATTCAAATTCCATAATTATTGAATTTTTACAGGATAAAGACTTCGCGAAATTTTGTGGTACGAGCAAGATAGCATTGAATTTAATTCAAAAGCCTGCCATGTGCAAATAGCTTAAAACCGTAAATTTTTGATCACTCTCGTTGACACGTTGACAAGTCACGAGATTTACCATAAGAATCCCATTGATAAATAAGGTGTCTTTTGAACCTGAAATTCTGAGCATGGTTTTAGTCACGGCTTATCACTAACTCGCACGAATTACTAATTTCTAAATAAACGATGATCACAGAAAACTAATCAAATTTGTAGTTTTCATTCAACACCACAAATAGAGTGTAACAACGCAAAAATCTAGTTAATGAAAAAATTTTTTTATTGCAGATTCAAATAAATATTAAGAAGACGAATATGATTCTATAAGTGAACCAGTTTTGATTTGCTTTTTGATTATTTCTGAATTTCACATTATATCTTGTCAGTATAAGTTCTGAATAATTTTGAGCGCTACAAAAGACTTAAAACAAGATCACATCTTGGCAAATCGACTTGGTAAGATTGCAAAGAAATGTTCTGATCTCTTATCTGGCAATGTACTTATTCCGACAGAAGATATCAAAATAATATCAATGCTTATTCAGGAATTTGTAGATAAATTCCACCATGGTAAGGAAGAAAAGGCATATTTTCCGAGTATTAATGATAAGGATAACTATTCTGAAGATATCCGAAAGTTTCTGATAGAACATGAACTTGGTAGACGAATTGCAAAGATGTTAATCCAGAGTCTAATTGCTTGGGATAGTGGTATTGATTCAAGGGAACCAGTTGCCAGATTCCTGAATGCATATTCGGTATTCATAAGTATACATACAGGTAAAGAAGATGTATTCTTTGATCTTATAGAAGAGAAACGCAGCCTATCTGAAGAAGAGCATTCCCTATTAATGGAACACTATAAAGCCTGCCACAGTGAAGTTGGAGGCAAAGTCAGAGTCGAACAGATGACAAAACTCATAGGATATCTTGAAGAAAGAGAATGGATGAGAAAGTAATAGGATTAGTTAATGACAAGTAATAATATTAGTCAATGATTATGCAATATTATTGACCTTGCCCACTCCATACCTCGCTGAGGCAGGACGCAAAGATATCGGGGTGAAGAAAATTGAAGATGATATAATCCATTATTATTACATATCACAAAAATTGTAAACGTTACTTTTGTTTAGGAACGATAAGACCATTAAAGAATAGTCAGTTTCATTGCGGAGCCGTTTCTTTACAAATCGCTATATTAGATATTTTTCTTCAGTTCAGTATTTTTCAATCCACATGACAAACACCTGTATGATTTAACCTTTTCAGTTTCCTTATCACATATCAAATTCTCGCCGCAACATGGACACTTCATGGTTCGCTGAAATTATGAAATCATCGCCCATATTTATAGAAATCAATTTAGAGATGTCAATTTCATGTTTAATTCTTTAACTAAATGGGAAATATGTTCCGTATGACTACCTGTCCAATATATCTTTCTACATCTGGTGCATTTATAGAATATTTTGTTAGAACATAATAGTCTCACTGGAATATCATACTTGATTAAATTCTTATCAGTAATTGTAGCTAATAAACCATTACAACGGGTACATAAATAGGGTAACTTTTGCGAGTTAATAGCTTTAATATTTAGGGATCTAAAAATAGTAACCAGGTTTTCTATTTCTGTCTCTTTGTAAGTTAGAATTGTATCTATTCCTTTTTTCTTGCATCTAATAAATAACATCCTATCACTTGTTAAAACTATTCTGCCCTCATACTTTGATGAATTTAAAATATCGATGTCGTCGATATTAGGATCATAAATTGTATCAAATCCAAACATTCTTAGTTTTCTGGCAATTTTACCAAGCATAGCATCCGCCATAAACGAATAATCTTTGATATTCCTTTCCATTATTTGGTAAGCTTATGCAAGAACATATTAAATAAAATTATCTATTATTTGGATTCATACATTATACAATCGATCTTCATCGAACATCTCCGATTTCTGATGATGTTAAATGAGATTCCCCTTACTTGAGAAATGCTAATGCAAATCGTTATCTGTCCTTAAATTTCGAAATACAAATCATAAGTTTCTATATCTTAAAGTAATCTCAGAACCAGATATTTTCTAATTTTGTCCTCTTTCGAATTGCAATATGTGTAAAATCTTCGTTATTATCTATGCATCCATGCCAGTGCAACACAAAGGACGGAATGCAAATAACATCACCTTTTTCCATAATGACGGTTTTTTCAATTTCTATCTCTGTTTTAGTAATGTCATCGGGATTAATCAAAATCCTTTTTGCAAATACCACAATACCCTTTCCTTTTGTGGCAATTAATATCTGTTCTGACGGATGTATATGAGGTCTAGTCCTACAACCATCTTTAAAAGTCACATTATACATCTCTTGTTCGCTTGAATCATTTTTGTCTAATACATTCTTAATCATGAAGGCTCCGGTGAATTTATCTTTGTATTTTTCATTTGGTTCTTCCTTTATAGATACAATACTCTTTTTTTGCATTAATACTTCATGTATTTCCGAATTATAAAAACTAGTTTGGAACAAAGGTACTGTAATTATTAAAGCACCTTCAAATTTAAATGACTATTGTCATTATTCAAAATGCACAAATTTCTAGAAAAGACCACCATTTTAGATTTCAGTCATACACAAGACCACAACAGTAATTTACCCCTGGCAACGTGAAGGTTGTATCTCCTCTTAGTGTAAGTTGTTACCTCAGATTTTCACTCACAAGCTCACTAACCCACATTCTTCTTAAGAAATGACAATGTCTTCTGCCAGGCATCTTGAGTTTCCTTTGGGGCGTAATTTTCACCAGACGGATTTGCAAACGCATGACCAACTCCTTTGTAGATGTAAATCTCATTTGGTATAGCATTAGAAATTAAGGCCGATTCAAATGCCTTGACTGTGTCAACCGGTATTGATCTATCTTGATCTCCAAATATACCAAGTACAGGCCACTTTATGTTTGCAAGGGTTGCATTGTCAGTTATCAGACGGCCATAATATATGATAGTAGCTGCTAGCGGATGATCCTGACTGTTCAGAGCAAGCTGCAATGATTGTGCTCCTCCAAAACACCACCCTAACGATACTATCTTCTCCGCATTAACATTAGGAAGTGAAGCGACGTACTTTACTGCTGATTTCAAGTTATCGGTTGCAATATCCTGATTGTCCCTGACATACTGAGTTAGCTCAGATGAACGATTTCGATCAGTGGTAACCTCACCTTTAAACAAATCAACAGCCAATACTACATAGCCATTTCTAGCTAAAAGATTCGCCATATTCTTAATATTGTCATTTAGTCCCTTATTCTCATGAATCATTATGACTGCGGGAAGGGTATTGTTATTACTTTTGCTCTTATTCTCATTTGATGTAATAGGATACACTAGATACCCTTTGGCCTGATCATAATAATTTACGGTCCTATTTTCTAATTCAACACCAGCGTTAGAAACGTCGGATCTAGTAAGATCCGTAACATTCGTTACTGTACTAGGGGATTGACCCTCGACCAAATTCATAAAACTGCCTGAGATTATTCCTGAGGCAATTAGAATAACCAGGAAAAAAATTCCAGAATATATTTTATTCACACATCATTATGTTAGATATTGTTTATATTTTTTATGCAAGCTCATTACATCTTATAACCAAAGTAAAGCTGTCGCTAGTTGTAATAAACTAATCTTATTGTAAGAACTCGTAACATCGGTAAAATATTGATCAAAATGAAAGCCATTTGAACTAGGATAACAAATTTACATCCAAACCTAGAGGGTGTTATTAACAAGAACCTTTTTTTCCTTTTAAATTAAACGCTAATTTGCAATAGTAGTTAACTTGTTAGGTAACGATAAAAAGAATTAAAGCTAACTATCATACTTAATGATAGAGACCTACTGTATCTTAAATCAAGGATTGATGACCGATTCTTTTTTATAACACGATAAATAAATGCAATACGAAACTAATATGGGAGAAAATTTTAGTCTATTAAGATATGGCGCAGCTGGAAGTACTTTTATAGCCGGAATTTTACATCTCTCATTGGTCGCAAACGCAATAGAAAGAAACTTTAACACGGGTATATTATTCTTGATCGGAGGACTAGCCCAAGTATTTTGGGTTCTTCCTACTATCAGAGGCTGGAATAAAGTTTGGTATTATGTGGGAATTGGAGGGACATTGACATTCATCTTAATTTGGGTAATTACACGATTCCCTGGAAATCCAATTAATGGTCGAGGGGGTTCGATCGGCGAAACAGCTATTGCAGTAGAAGTATTTCAAATAGCTTATATTGTCTTGAGTATAATTATCTTATACAGAGATCCAAAGGTAAGAAAATAAGCCTTTAAAGTTGGAGCTAGATTAAATGATTAGAACCTTGTTTGGTAACTCATTAATTGTTTGGTATTGGAACCAGTTACTTGTAAAATGGTCAAGGGACATAGCGATTACCCTTTACAGTAACAATAATTATATAAGATGGTTAGGACTAGTACTGACGAATTATATTTTCTTATGATTTATGGATATGGGCTTTAATTTTTTCCTGCATATCTGGTTTAAGTACGTCCTCACGTGTGTATCCGTGATCTTTTATCGCATGCTCTATTAAATTGTCCATTAATTCTTGCTCTGTTTCCCCCTTTCCTACAAAATCACAGTCGACTCCAACTTCTCTACAAGATACTGATAACATTGAAAATTATGAAGAGGCATAGTATTTAAGTATGTTAATGGTGACAATTTCAGTTTCCAATTTAGAGAATTGGTATTTGAATTATTTGTCTTTGTTGGCTACCAAGAAGGTATTTTCTTATGATTCTAAAATAATTGCCTTACTGAATCAAAAAATGCTGGGGTAATTTTCTTGTAAATGTGGATGGCATGCTATGA
>DATADQ010000066.1:0-16961 GCA_036258455.1 Nitrososphaeraceae archaeon
CTTAAACTGCTCTTTACTCTTGGATCTAGTTTATCCTTAAATGTTAAGCTATTTGAAATACCAATCAAACTGATGAACTGATCTGACGAAATTCTTTCATTAGCTCTTGTAAAATTATAGAGAATATCATCACCTTTTCTACTAACAAGAGAGTCTATTTCATCTATAACAAGTACAACTTTGAGAGACTTGCGTTTTACAAAATCAAGAATTCTATCGGTAGCCTCGCTCATTGACAACCCGGTAAAATAAACTTGCATTTTTCTTTCTTCTTTATTAATACCCAGAAACTCAGCAATTTCATAAAGGATTTTGTACGGTCTGTTTGAATTTTTTGCATTGATGAAAGGAACTATGAGATTTATGTCGAGTTGATTGGTCTTATTGTACAGATGCTCAATAACGTTTTTTACAACTGCTGTCTTTCCTGTTCCTGGTTTTCCAAAAATCAACAGGTTAGATGGACGGCCTTTTTTTAATATAACGGAGAGCGATTGCGCGATTGCGGTGCTTTCTTTGGTTCTGAACAGTAGCTTATCAGGCACATAGTCTATAGTTAAGACCTGTCTATTTTTTATGATGTTCTTATTTTTAATCGCGCTATCGAAAATAGTATTTAAGATATCATCATCCATTTGCAGGTACCCCCCACACCCCTTCTTTTCTCCTGTATCTCAATATAATAAACTCATTAAGTAAATGAGATGTATATAAAATAAAAACTCCCAAATCAATTTTCTTTTATTTGTTTGTTAATTTGATTGCTTCTTTAAGTTGGGTAAAAGGTGAGAAGTAAAAAGCTAAATTCAATGAGAAATGTAGGGGTGGAAGCTTTAGCTATTGTTTTGACATTGTTAATATGGATGAATTAAAATTCAGTAAAATGACCCCTTTACTACCAGTGCAGATTAATTAACAGAAATCAACAATGTAAAGAAGCCAATTTAACCCCTATATTTCCACTGGAAATAATTTAGGGTGCCATAGTACAAAATTGATAACTACAACATAATAAATAGCCTCAATTTATCGCATAAAAATTAGTTAACAAAAGCTGAGCTGTTTGTTAACTTGTTAATCACTTTAATTGTTAAGTGTGATGTGATTTCAGCTCCCCATCTGTCATCAGCAACAAAAAAAATTAAAATAGAATTAGAGGATGAAGATGGAGAAAAATACAACCTAACTCTACAAGGAAGTTTGTCAAAAGAAAAAGTAATGAATGTAATTGAATTTGTACGATTGTTTGAAAAAAACTCTATGGATACAAGCTTTGAACATAAAGAAAGCGATAGAAAACTAGGTTCAAAATTATGGAATTTAATTGCTGAGAACTTTAGATATCACACATTTACCTCTTCTGATTTATTAAGAATTTACCAAGATCTGTATTGTGAATCCATCCAATTGAGTGTCATTTCTATCTACTTGTCTCGTTTTTACCTAAAAAAACAACTTAACAGATCAAAAAATGGTAAGCAATGGGTGTATGCCTTGGTTAAAGAGAGTCTGAATTATGAAAAAGAAAAATATGGGAAGTCTAACCAGATGAATCTTAACCTGTTGTCTGTTCCAACAGTTTACGACCTTCATTTGTGATTTTATATTTGAAAGGTCTGGTACTCTCGTCTCTCATTACTATATTTTCTGAATATAATTTTTTCAACAATCGAGACGTATGCTCTCGTGATTTCCTAATTCTCCTCTGAATCTCTCTGGAAGTCAATGGTACTTCCAACATTTTAAGTATAGAATTTACGGTATTCAGTCGCAAATCAACATCCTCTTTAATATCGTCTTTATTATCCGTGATCATCACATGCTTCGTCACAGGAGTTACAGTATGTGATATATTTTTGTGTGACATATTATCAACAATATCGCTACGAGCAACAATTTCGTCTTGCAAGTTTGCGCCTTTTTCTGGTTTAATTTTTAATTCAATCATGTCTATTTTAGTTCGTAAATCTGAAATGATACCATTATATTCGTTAAACTTATGAAAATATCCCTCAATCAACATATCCTTAAACTTGTAATTCTCTTTATCTCGCTCCCTAGTATCTCGAAAATATCCAAAATAGAAGAACGCAACAAACGACAATACGAAAAGTGTGATTGAAATTATAACATCCGATAATGAATACTCCAAATTAAAGTCAAATATATTCATGTGACATCATGTGATTTACACAGTGGATGTTTATTTAAATTTTTTCTATATCAATACCAGCTTTCTAATCACATTATCAACTAAGGAAATCACACTATCCAAACTAGTTGAATCAATTTCATCACTTGGCTTATTCAGCATCACATTCAATTGATTATTCAATTGATCAAGTATCGAAAATGTATCTTTATCGACTACATTAAGCAATCGCAGTAACAATAACGAATAAACAGCCTTTCTTGTCTTGCTCCTACATTGTCCTAATTGTCGATAATACGCACCAGAAGTTATGTTATCACTGGCTTTTATCTTGAGCACTTTATTATAAATAATTGATATTTGTTTCTTTGTAAATATAGAATTTGCAATAAAATGATTCAAAAATACTGTATAATTCACATTGCTCTTTTCCATTTACTATACAAATTTGTATAGTATCCTATTTTAATTAACCTATCCTATTAAACCAGACATCCAATACTTGTCTAAATTTACTAATGAGATTATTATTATACAAGTAATTACTTTGAGAAATGATGGAAGTACAAAACACCGAAAAATATATTCTCGATGAAATTAATAAACATAAAACCATATGCTTCCCACTTATAGACTCTGAAAACTCCTTTAAGACTATAGAACTGGCAAAAAAATTAGAAGAGCTGGGTGCTTCAGCAATATTAGTCGGCGGTTCGTCATCATCAGATCAAATTGAATTATCTAATTTTGTCACAGAATTAAAGAAGAACGTTAACATCCCAATTATTTTATTTCCAGGAAATATCACAGGAATATCACCAGGTGCGGATGCGATTTTATTCAGTTCTCTACTCAATTCCGAAAATCCTTATTATATAACAGGAGCCCAAGCGCAAGGAGCATTGGTCATCAATAAATATAACATAGAAGCGATTCCAACTGGCTACCTTATTATTGGTGATGGATCCACGGCATGGTTCATTGGTCAAGCTAAATCCATTCCTTTCAACAAATCAAATATTGCAGTAATGTATGCGCTAGCAGCATTGTACATGGGCATGCGATTTTTATATCTTGAAGCTGGGTCTGGCGCATCACAAAATATTCCACCCGAGATGGTTAGCACTGTAAAAAAATTCTATAAGGGGATTTTAATAGTTGGTGGAGGAATTAATTCAGCCGAGACTGCCAAAAAAATATCTAATGCAGGTGCTGACATCATAGTTATAGGTACCATGATTGAAAAAGAAAAAGACTGGGAGTCAGAATTTGTCAATATTATCAAAACGATAAGAAATTGAATAGTTCTATCAAAGAAAACAATGTCCAAACTCCTTCTTATTACATAGAGTACCACCAAAAAATTTCAAAATATATTGAAGATTCCATTTCTATTGCGCAAACAGCTAAAAAACACGGTCTTGATATTTCTGAAAAAGTTGAATCACAGATTGGTTATGATTTACCAGACAGAATAGCGAAGATACACGAAATTGATATTTCTAGTAGATTAAGAACGCTTTTGCCACAATTAGGAAAAGAACTAACGGCATTCAAGATAGCGGAAGAAATAGCGCTTGGCAAATATGGAGGAATAACTATTGAGGAAAAACTAAACAACGCAGTGCGTGTTGGACTGTCTGTTGTAACAGAAGGTGTAACGGTAGCACCATTGCAAGGGATCTATGATGTTAAAATAAAAACAAATGCGGACAAATCTGAATATCTGTCAGTTTCTTTTGCTGGTCCAATAAGATCCGCCGGAGGAACTGAAGCTGCCCTGACAATCCTAATTGCTGATCACGTCAGAAAGATTATTGGTTTAGAAAAGTACGTAGCTAATTCATTTGATGACGAAATTAGTAGATATGTTGAAGAATTAAGAATTTATGAAAGAGAGGTAGGCAATTTCCAGTTTAAGGTTTCCGACAAGGATGTCATTCATTGCATAAGTTCCCTTCCTGTAGAGATTGATGGAGTTGACACGGACCCTGTAGAAGTAGTGGGCCATCGTAATCTGCAACGAGTATCCACCAACAGAGTTCGTGGTGGGGCATTAAGAGTAATGAATGACGGTTTGATAGGCAGAAGCAGAAAATTATTGAAGATAGTTGAAACTTTAAAATTAGAAGGGTGGGACTGGCTCAGAAGTCTTGAAGGAGCAATCCAAACTCCAGACGATGATACTGTATCCCATAGGATGACTGAAGTCATTACTGGAAGACCTGTTCTTTCAATGCAGAAAAAAATTGGTGGCTTTAGATTACGGTATGGAAGAAGCTGTAACACTGGATTTGCTACAATCGGAATTCACCCTACCATTCCAGTATTACTAAATTATGCAATTGCTGTCGGTACGCAAATAAAAATTGACGCACCAGGAAAGGCTTCCACTATTGCACTCGTAGATAGTATCGAACCACCTATTGTAAAACTAAATGATGGAAGTATTGTGAAGGTAGAAACTGTAAGTCAAGCAGCATCCATAGCTAATAAGATTACAAAAATTCTCTATCTAGGAGATATTCTAATAAGTTATGGTGACTTTCTTGAAAATAATGCCCAATTAGTGCCATCATCGTATGTTCAAGAAATATGGGCTCTGGAATTAGAAAGTAAACTAACTAACATGGATTCTGATTCATACTTGAAAATATTTGGGAGTCAAAGGTTACTCGAGTTAATAGAACATCCACTGGAAAAAAAACCGTCCGTTATTGAAGCATTCAAAATTAGTGAATTCTTTGATATACCTCTTTATCCTGGATATGTTTTTTATTGGAGTTCTTTAACATTAGATGAAATTGGTGTTTTAATTAGGAAATTGCTAGAAAATAGACAGTCAATAAAAAATACTATCGAAGAAAAGTTCTTTACCAATGATTCAGACGTAAAAAATATTTTTGAAAAGCTTGGCATAATACATTCGCTTTGTTTTGACGATAGCAAAATAAGAATCGATGATCCTGATCAACTATACATTCTAGTCGTATTGATAAACAGATGCATCGAATACGAAAAAAAACACGATAAATTCTTAGAATTAGCTGTTTCCTTAAACAGTGATCCAAATTATGTTAAAGCACACATTTTGGATACTATCTCTAAATTACTAAATGTTAAGATAAAGGAAAAATTTTCTTCTTCAATCGCAGTTCGTGTTGGGCGTCCAGAAAAAGCTGCAGATAGAAAAATGAAACCCCCCGTTCATGTCTTATTCCCTATAGGAACAAACGGTGGTCCTACTAGAGATATTCTGAAAGCGATGAAAAAACCAATTTATATTGAAATTGCGAACAGATATTGTAAGAATTGTAAATCACCATCCGTAGCTGTATGCTGTCAAGACTGTCGTACTAAAACCCCAATTCAAATCATGTGTTCTACTTGTAGATATGAAGTTAACAGTGAGGAACCAAATGTTATTTGCCCTATTTGCGGAAATCGTTTAAAAACACATTCTCCGACCAGTTATCCTCTCAAAGCTGCTATCGAAAAAGCAAGAAACCATCTTGATATACAACCCGTTGAGCCATTAAAAGGGGTTAAATCCTTAATGGGTAAAAACCGATGCGCAGAACCTCTAGAAAAGGGAATCTTAAGGCAGAAACACGACTTATATACATTTAAGGATGGGACCATACGTTTTGACGCCACAAATGAACCTTTAACTCACTTTAAACCCAAATGGATTAAAACAAATATTGAAAAATTAAGAGAGCTGGGATATCTTAATGACTGTACCGGTAAGGATTTAGAATCACCGGATCAATTACTGGAGCTATTCATGCAAGATATAATAATACCAATTCAGGCTGCAAAACACCTTTTCAAAATTGCTCAGTTTCTAGATGAAGAACTGACAAGATTTTATGGGCTTGATGCATTTTATAAAATAAGCTCCATAGATGATTTGATAGGACATTTGGTTATAGGTTTAGCACCACATACATCCGTAGGTATAATTGGAAGAGTTATTGGATTTGTCAATTCCCAGGTATGTCTTGGCTCACCGATCTGGCATTCTGCAAAACGAAGGGATTGCGATGGTGATGCAGACTCTATAATCCTGCTAATGGATGTCTTTCTGAACTTTTCAAGGGAGTATCTGCCTGACAGAATCGGTGGATTAATGGACGCACCATTGCTTATTCAACCTTTAGTATTTCCACATGAAGTACAAAGGCAAGCCCACAATATAGATATTGATGAAAGGTACCCATTGGATTTTTACATATCTACGTGGAACAAGCAAAAAACAACCAATGTAATTGATGACATTGATCTTATCAAAAAAAGACTAGGAAATAGAAATCAGTTCTTCGATTATAAATTCACTCATACTACTGACAATATTATGCTGGAAGAATCACATAGTTTGTATTCAACACTGAGTACTATGGAAGAAAAACTAAAAATGCAAATAGATACCGCCAAGCTAATTAATGCAGTTGATGCGGACGAGGTAATGTCCATGGTTTTGACGACCCACATTTTACCTGATATTATGGGAAATTTAAGGGCGTATTCTTCACAATCCTTTAGGTGTACGAAATGTGGACAAAAATACAGAAGAATGCCACTTGTAGGCCGATGCTTAGATTGTCATAATGATTTATTACAAACTGTAACACGCGGGACTGTTGAAAAATATGTACAGACTGCATTAAACATCTGCTCAGAGTTTAAAATTAATGAATATCTGACAAGCAGGATAAACACATTACAAACAGAGTTAAACTTACTTTTTAAGGAAAACGTAAAAAATCAGCACACAATCATTGACTTCATTTAGTAGTCTCAATTCATCCAATTGGTAATTTATTAAATAATTTTTTATTTATATTAAAGTCTAAAATAATATAATTTAGTGAAAATGTTTGAAGCAGAAAAAGACTCACATTGCCATCTTTGATACTTTCAAAACAAAGAAAAATAAGTTTACGGGTGAAGCCAAAAGACAAAGAGGTATTATAACTCACCTAATTTTGGAAAAAAATCCAGAGCTAAGAACACGAACATCAATTGCTCATGCAATAGCAAAAAATAATGGTATATTATGGCAAAATATCTACTCTGGTATATTCAAAGATCTCGATGAAGTTTTAATACCATCCGGAGTAGTGAAGGAAGGAGGCCGTCTGCCACTAAGACGTGGACCAAAGGCACTCCAATTAGAGGGAGTTCCCTTCTATGAATTAACAGAAACTGGAATTTTAGTTGCATCATCCATTGAGGAACTAGGAAATTTCAGAATGAAAGTCCTTGAATCTTACTTTGATACTATGAACATAAATGCATCTGGTAATGACGTCATGAAAAAAAGTATTTTACTCCTATTAAAAACAATCCCATCTTTTGTAATAAAGATCATTAGTGCATATGTTTATGCTTACACTATTGGTGAAATAGATACTATAACTCCCATAACTATTGAAAACTTTCGTTCTGTTCTAAAAGAACAGATATCTATAGAAAGAGAATTTATTGAATCATATGATGTTTTATCTCAAAACCAAAAAATGCTCTTAAAAGATTTCTTCAAAATGATGAGCTGATTCTCAAACTAATAACCTCTTTAATTAGATGCCAGTTTACTAAAACCAAAGTACATGAAGCTCTCAGTGCTAATGAGGGCCAATACAAATTCGAAAATGAAATACACATGAATGAATTATAAACATTCCTTTATTATGTTACTGTCCAAACAAACGCTTATAATTTACCTACTCACTTAATGATGTATTATTTATGGCCGACATGAAAATTGTTTTTCTTGGAACATCAGCAGCCATTCCAACCCAAAATAGGGGTTTATCTTCAATTGTCATTAAAAGAGCAGGTGAATTAATAATATTTGATGTCGGTGAAGGAATGCAAAAGAATTTTCTTCAGGCCAAACTTGGAATAAATAAGAAAATGAAAGTATTCATAACTCATTTACATATTGATCATTGTTTAGGATTATTAGGATTTTTTCAAACCATATCTCTTCTAGGACGAACAAAAAAAATAGATATCTATGGCGAATCAAGGTTGAGAGAATTTATCAAGGAAAATTTTCGTATTATCAATATTGGATTGTCGTTTGAAATTGCCATTCATGTAATCGATAAGGAAGGGGTTATAGCAACCGAAGATGATTATCAAGTCACTTGTTGCAAAGCTGACCATTCAGTACCTGCATTTTCTTATTGTCTCAAAGAGCATCCCAGGCCAGGTATTTTCAATATTAAAAAGGCAACAGAACTATGCATTCCTAAAGGAAAGCTATATCGTAGATTGCAAAATGGTGAAGATGTGGTTGTTGATGGTAAATTAATAAAATCAAATGAAATAGTTGGGCCCAAAAGAAAAGGCCGTAAAATAGGCATATCTGGGGATACCAGACCGTCTTTCAAACTAAGAAATTTTTTTGATTCATGTGATATCTTAATTTTCGAATCAACATATATTCATGATTACCAAAAAAAGGCAATCGAGACATTTCATTCCACATCTGTTGAAGCAGCTCTACTTGCCAAAGAATCAAATTGTAGCAAGCTAATTCTCACACATTTCAGTTCAAGGTACAATGATCCAACAATTCTCTTAGATGAAGCAAGAAGTATTCACAATGATGTAGTTTTGGCAGAAGATATGAAAGCCTTTTACATTCCATATGTAGAATAGCTAAACCATTCAGTTAATTTAACACTTTTAAATAGTTGTTGAAAAATATTTCCATATTCTTACATTGCAAAAAAACAATACTGTTATAATTTCTGATGATCGAAATTCTTCTATTGCAAGAAAGATTTCATTAGATTTACATGCAGAATACAAGAATACTGAATTACGTATATTTGCGGATGGAGAAAGTAAAATTAGGCTAGATGATGTGGCTAAAAAAAACTGCATAATCATACATTCTACATATCCTCCAACAGATCGGCACCTGATGCAACTATTCATGATTATCTACAAATGTAAAGAAGACGGTGCCAACGATATCTGTGTAGTAAGTCCATACTTGGCATACACTAGACAGGATAAGGTATTTGTGGACAGAGAGATAAAAACCATCAATTTAGTTGGCGAAATTTTGGCGTCATTAGGAACGACAAAATTAATAACTATTGACAGCCATAGTCCTAACGCACTTAATTGCTCTTTTGCAACGATAGGTCTTACCGCTATTCCATCTCTAGCCATTTATGTTAAAAAAAACATCACAATAAACAATCCTATAGTCATTTCCCCTGATGAAGGGGGAATAGAAAGAGCTAAAAAATTTGCAGGATTAATCAATGCAAATATGCTTTCATTAGTCAAAACGCGAGATAAGTTCACCGGCGATGTATCAATCTCACTTAGTGAACAACAGCCACTGAAAAAAAGAGACGCTCTCATTGTAGATGATATGATAAGTACCGGTACTAGTGTTATAAAAGCCACTGAAATACTAAAACAGAACAACATTGGTGATGTGTATGTTATATGTACCCACGCACTCTTACTCGATGACGCCAAAGAAAAATTACTCAAAGCAGGCATCAAGGAAGTAATATCTACAAATTCAATTCCCAATGAATTTGCCAGAGTGGATCTAAGCAGCATAATATCGAATTATTTTTTGAACCAATGATGGCTAATATTACCTAAAAGGAAGTTTCGTTTCATACTTTTATAATTATTGTCACTTGATTATTAACAGTTTTATCTAGCTCCTCAGTTACTGCTTTTAGGACATGTGCCGTAGACGATAAACTAGAAAAATCCAATATTCTTTTTCCATCAACAATATGAATCTGTGGAGCGAGTTCATCATTGGATAGACCATGGTCATTAATCAATGATTGAATTTTTTCTTTCATCTCTCGAGGGGTACCACTGTATATATCTCCATTTTCAATAGATATTCTAACATGACCATATTTATCAAGAACTAAAACAGGTCGCTTTTTTGATTTTAAAAACAATTTCTTTTTATGTATTTTACATGCAAACACGTAATAGTCTTTCATATCGAATATTCTATATACGCCCTCATTGATACCAAATAACTCACAGGCTAGTACTTCTGCTTCCTGATCATCAATTTCTTTTGTATTATTAGTACCAAGATCTAGCTTCATATTACCATAAACAGTAACGCGTAATAGAGATTTTTCGCTTATATATTCAGATTGAGTAGAAATCGATTCAGGAAGCGCTCCCTTAGAAATCGCAATTCTTTCAACTTCCTGAATAAAAAGTGATATCTCATCGGGATTAGGATTATCTATTGTCTTTTCCCTTTCCTCTCTTATTGAAGCCGTACAGACACCAATAGATGAGATTACCTCTGAGTTATCAGCAATTCTATATTGACAATTCAATTTCTCTGCAATCAATGGAACAAGAACGGATGCACCTCCTCCACCGCCTATTAACACAAATTTTTCATCTTTTAATCTATATTCTTTTAATAAAGTTCTGATTGTCTGCAGTATCTTTCTAGTTGAAATATCAAGAATCTTGTTGGCGACGTCCTGCATATCCATACCCAGTCTCTGTCCCAAAATTGATAACGCTAGCTGAGCAGATTTTCGATCGCCTTTTGCATAATCGTTATCAGGGATAAGCCCTAAAGCATTGGCAGCACATGTAGTAGTTATCGCAAACCTTTTACCAGCACCAACTTCTATTCCTATATAATCCATTGGATCTTCTTCTTTGGGCATAAACGTTACTATCTGTCCTCCTTCCAATTCCTGAGACTCTGCAAAACACGAATATCTCAAACCAGAAATATGGGCGGATCTAGGTCCCACATCAGTTATCTTTTTACCGGACCACCGTACTAGAGAACCACCAGCAATTCCGACTACTCTCACATCTAATGATTTTATACAAGTTGGATGATCCATGATTGTAACATATTTGACCTCAGGTTTACCATTTTTTATAATACAAACATTTGTTGAGGTACCTCCAACTTCTATGAAAATTCCATCAAGTATTCTTAAATGTAGTAGAGCACCCGCGACGCTAGCTGCAGGCCCTGATAATACAGTCAAAATTGGTTTGGTTTTAAAAGTATTCATATCAGTCACACCTCCATCACCCTTCATTATTGTAAGTGGAGCAGAGATTTTTTGTTGACGTACCGCCTTTTCAACATATCTTGCGGTGCCAATAGCTTTTAGTAATATACTTGCATTTATTGCAGCGGTAAGGGTCCTTATTTCGAGACCATATATCCCAGTCAGTTCATGTCCTGCAGTTGCAGGTAAATCTGATTTTTCCATAACATATAATTCATTACTGGGGTCATCAACACCATACGCTTCACTAACTATGAGGACCTTTGCTCCTTCTTCCTTCAATTCATTTATTATTTGAGAAATTTCTCGTTTATCTAAGAATTTTGAAGTATCCAAAAACCTATAGCATGTTTTTAAATATTTATTTGGCCCTAGTCTAACGTTGCCTAGATTTGTCCTTTTCACTATATCACTTTTTTCCAAACTTACTCCCATACCAATAATTCCTACTTTTGTCGTGTCACCTTCTAATAACGCATTAACAGCCTGCGTTGTACTATGAGAGATTAATTCAATATTTGATTCCATAATACCCTCCTTGCGTATGAGTTTGATTAATGATTCTACAATACCAGTTGATACCCCCTCTTCTGAGAAATGTGAAGTTGGGACTGTAACCTTTCCGATTATCTTAGCTGTATTCATGTCTATTGCTACTGATTTGGTAAACGTCCCTCCAACATCAACACCTATTCTTATCCTGTTCATCATTAAAACCGTATGATATTTTTTCTCATCAGCGCTTATTATTTAAATCCTGTTAGATTTTAATGTGATAAAGGTTTGAAATTAACAAAACGAAATTATTGTACGATACAGCTAATATGATACTAATTTCAATAATTCTTGGTGATGTTTTAATGTAGGCATCCAATCGATATTTCCAATTCTCCTTTTTGAATCATCACTCAACGCTTCGATCAAGGATTTGATAATTTCTTTATTAGACGTTGTTGTAGTATCAAATTCAATAATCTTTTGCTTGCCAAATTTTTTTATACTATCGTACAAAGTTATACCGAGAATCTCACTTGTTATATTATCTCTAATTTTCATAATTGTGTAATTTCTTTCTTTAAATGTCTGTAAAAGATATTCAGGTGAACGTCGTAAAACGACAACGAGATCAGCCTGACTAGGGATTAGTAAATATGGAGCAAGATGCCCTGTAACAATTACATCATCATGTCTTTCTAATTCTTTTCTAAGCATCACTGATGCTTTTTTTATATAGACATCATAAACACCTAATGCTTTGTCTCTAAATACAAGCTTATTTTTTATCACAAATTCATTTAAATTGATTATTTTAAATCCTAACCTTTTTGATAACATATTGCTGACTGTACGTTTTCCAACTCCCGGATTACCGGTAATGACGATTCTTGACAACTTTTAAAATTATAATTACTCTAATTTTATTCTGTCGTTTAAATTTCGCTATAAATACATATAGAAAGAGAAAAATGAAAGACTTAAAACCCGTTTGCATAGACAAATGATTATCAAATGAAAATAGCTATTTTAGGGTCCGGTAAAGAAGTTGGACGTTCTGGATTTATGGTAACATCAGACAATACAAATATCTTGTTAGACTATGGCGTTCTTTTAAAAAGAGAACCATTTTTCCCAATTCATGTTAGACCAAAAGATATCAATACAGTTGTTCTTACCCATGCTCATTTAGATCATTCTGGATTTATCCCATCACTTTTTTTATCTAATTCTAATATCTCAGTCTTAGGAACAAATCCGACTTTCGATCTTACCGATCTACTTATTGAAGATATGATCAAAATATCTGGCTTTTATTTGCCATTTGAATATGCAGATTTGAATAATATGATGAATCATTCAAGAACATTACAGTATAAGGAAAGACACCCGATTAATAATATGCAGATTACCTTGTACGAATCTGGCCATATAATAGGGGGCTCCTCAATAATCGTAGAAAGTGAAAGTAAACGTATTTTCTATACTGGAGATATAAACAATAGAGGCTCAAAACTACTGAGGTCTGCAGATTTAGATTTACCTGAAATTGATGTCTTAATAATTGAAAGTACTTATTCTCAAACAGAACAGACCCCACGAGAGGAATCTGAAAAAAATCTTGTTGAATTTGCATACGACGTTGTTGAAAGAGGCGGAACTCTTTTCATACCAGCGTTTTCAGTTGAAAGAGCACAAGAGATTGCATGCGTTTTGAAGACTTGCAATTTTAAATATAGGATATCTATGGATGGGATGGCACTAAAAGCTAATGAAATAATGTTAAAAAATCCATCATTTTTAAGAGATCCTGAGGTATTTAAAAAAATCATATCAGAAATTGAATGGGTCAAGGGATGGCACAGAAGAAAAAAATTGGTAAAAGAACCAGGAATAATAATCTCTCCTGCGGGAATGCTTGTGGGTGGAACGGCAATCTTCTATTTGCAAGAAATAGCAAAAAATCCTAATAACGGTATAGCTTTAGTGTCATATCAAGGTAAAGGTACTCCAGGCCGTCTTCTACTTGAGAAACGACTTGTATCATATAATGGAAAAACAAAGAAAAGTCTCGCAGATGTAAATCATTTTGAATTCTCCGGACACAGTAGCAGAACTGAACTATTTGAAATACTTAATAAAATCAAAGGCACTCCTAAAGTTCTTACGGTTCATGGTGACGATATGTCATGTATTAAATTTGCCAGTGAAATCGAAGAAAAGTATGGATTTGATGCAATAGCCCCAGATAATGGGCAGATTATAGAAGTTAGTTAAGAAAAATTAACAAAAAGTCCACTCTGAATCAATCTAACAATACAAGAAATGGCTGGAAACTATTTTATAATGTTAATATTTATCCTAAACTAAATGCGGATTACTAGTATTAGAGGTCTTGTTAATCCTAAACTGGTTATACTGGTCGTAATTTTCAGCTTATTGCTAACTAATTCGTTTGTACTTTATGCACACGGTTCGGAGACAAATCAGATATTTTTTGGTGTTAATATGAAGGGATACTATACTAGTATGCCCCAGAGCAGGACTATCGGAAGTATTATGCCCGAGCACTTTTTTGATGATAGCTTTAAATTAATTTCAGAGGCTGGCATGAATCATGTACGGTATGTATTTTATTGGGAGGCATACGTGAGAGATCCTACGAATTTTATGCTTGAACTACAATCTGTAGCACAGGCTGCAGACAAATACAACATCAATGTGCTTTATGATAATCATCAATTTCATACTTCTTCCTGGTTTAATCCACAAAGAGGAACGGGCTTTCCTTCATTTCTCTTTGAAAACAATCCTTCCTATCCTCCTGGAAAAGGCGGTGGACCTAAATACACACCAGCAAAAGTATGGTGGACAGATTGGTGGAATCGGACTGTAACAGATACTAATGGTACCGATGGATGGACTCGACACGTTGAATTCATGAAAAAAATAATTGATACTTTAGACAGTCATCAAAGCACTTTAGGTTACGAAATCCTCAGTGAACCCCAGGTTCACAACGCGGACCAATGGGGAAAAATTGGCAAGTATAATACATTTATGGTCAATGAATTGAGGAAGTTTACGAACAAGGTACTTGCTTACAGTATGAATATCCCTGTTGATCTAAAGAGCCCTATAAACTTGACACCAGAAAACGTAGCTAAAATGAAACCACAAAACAGCACAAACGTAGTTTTTAAAATAAGCATATATGGATTACCAACAGGCTCATATCAGCAACAGCGATTGAATACTTTTCTCAAGGCTTCAAATATCACAGGCGTACCTCTTTACATAGGAGAATGGAACAATGTCTTACGGGAGCAAACCATCAATGAAGAAGGGAACGCAGTTTTTGAGATAAATCCTTTTGAAAGTGACATAAGTCAACAGGAGGCTAATCTATTTGTTAAAACCTTTAAGGATCTTGGTATTTGGGGACTGGCGTACTGGAAATGGGATTATGTTACACTAGATACTCCTAATTTTAACTTAATTTCAATAGGTGACGGTGGAGATATAGTTACTAATAAATATTTCAAACAATTGAAGGGCGCGTTAGAAACTAATTTTGGTAATCAAACTAGCTAGTAAGACAATGATGTAAATATAATAAATTTTAATATATATAATGATGCTGTACTGTATTGATTTCTAAATGATAATAAAAAATACCGATCCATATAAATTAAAAAAATGCATAGCATGTAAAAAAGAGATCATATTGCAGGAAAAATATTTTACATATCCACTTTCATTACAATGTATATGTTTAAACTGTTCTCTGAAAGAAATTCCTAAAATAATTGAAGCTTTGGAAACAGACTTGGAGAAAACAAAAGGATTGCTGAACACGAATAAAAATATTGTTGAATAACATATACACATGCTATTAGAATCTAAATTTAATCCTGAAATTAGTATCAATAGTGGGCAGATGTTTTTATGGGAAAAATATAAAAATTCATGGTATGGCACTTATGGAAACTACATTTTAAAATTTTCAATCACAAATAATGAAGTAGAATTTTACTCGAGTCCAAAGTTTGATAATTGGGAACATTTCATTTTTCGATTAGATGATAATATTCAGAATATTTTTTCCAACTTTTCAAACGATATTATTATAGTTAAACTACTAAAAAGATATAATGGGTTACGCTTAATACGTCAAGACCCCCATCAATGTATGATTTCTTTTGCCTGTTCAAGTAACACAAACATATTGATGATACGTACGATGTTAAAAAATTTATCTATGAAATTTGGTATTAAAAAAGAGATTGATAATAAAAGATTCTTCACCTTCCCTCCAATGAAAAATCTATACAAAGCATCTATCAACGAACTATGTTCTTGTAGTGTTGGATATAGAGCAAAAACCATTAAATCAATTGCACAAAAAATTGTTACGGGAGCTTTAACAATTGATGAATTATATCGCTGTAAATACGATGATGCTAGAAAAATACTAACAAGTATTTATGGAATTGGAAATAAAATAGCTGATTGTATATTGTTATTTTCTCTGGAAAAGACCGAAGCGTTTCCTATTGATGTATGGATAAGTCGTGCAATATACATGTACTACAAAAGATTAATTGATAACAGAAAAGTAACTTTTATGAACGCAAATAAAAAACTTAGCGATAGTCAATATTCCATCTTGTCAGAGATAATGAGAAACCATTTTGGCAGATATGGTGGGTATGCACAACAATATCTATTTTATCACGTACGAGATATGAAAAAGAAAAAATGGTAACGATGATTCTTAATAGTATAGTATTAAAGATCAATTTTATTATCAGAGAAGGAACGATATCATTTTTATATATGTGATTTTATGTTTATCCAAATTCAATTTCCCATAAAGAAGAACAATTATTTTCATTATCTTTTTTTGAAAATTGTGAGCTTTGAAAATATTCGAATCCACATTCATCCATTACCTGTTCAAAATCATATTTGGTTTGGTCCTTTTGTTGGCAAAGAATCAGCGCATTCCTAATTTTATCAATATATTCTAAATTCTTGGTATAAACATACCATAAGTTGTGGGCTCCACGCAAATCAAATAAGTAATCATATATTTCATTTGACATCTTCGTATAATATTTATTCATTATCTGATAGTTTACGTCTATCCAAGATGGAGTTCTCCACAATGCTATCCTTCTAAATCCAAACTCCTCAAATTCTGCTCCCAAGCTAATTCCCTGATCAAGAGTTGTTATGATAAC